>NZ_JBEXHY010000026.1:0-61447 GCF_040608295.1 Micromonospora sp. NPDC005197
CTCTTTTCTGTTCTGTTTGAGGGGGGCCGGGTGGCCCTCCCCGACCGGGTTGCTCGCGGGGGGGGGGCGGCTGGGGGCAAGAGATCCGCCCCGCGGCTCGGCCCGCTCGTCCCGGCAGCCGGCGGCGGTCAGCGCCGCGACCAGCACCAGCGCCGCCGCTCCCGCGCGGCGCGAACCGGCCCGACCCGACGAGGTACGACTCACGCGGTGCACTGTGCGCGCTCCGGCGGACGCGCGCAAGCCCGTACCCGTCGATGCCGCCGTGGGTGCGGCGCGGGCTCCGCTCAGCAGACCGGGTGGCGGGCCGGCTCGGGCACCGCGCCGCGGGCCGGCTCCATCGACGCGCTGCGCAGGATGCGCGCCCGGTCCGGCCCGTCGGCCACGCTGACCAGGAAACAGCCGGTGCCCGGGCGGAGCACGGCCGGCACGTCGAGCACGGCCGCACTGCGGATCAGCACGGCGGCCAATTCCCGGTCGGTGAGCCGCACACCGAGGATGTGCCGCCGCACGTGCCGCCCGCCGGCCAGCAGCGCCGAGCGCCACGCCGCCGCCGCGAGCCGGGACATCCACCGGCGGCGGGCCGGCGAGGCGCCCGGCACGGGACCGCCCAGCAGCTCCCGACGCCCCTGCCACCAACCGGCATCCACCATCCGGGCGTACGCCTTCCGGTGCTCCGGTGGCACCCAGAGCCGGTGCAGCTCGTAGCGGCGGCGCAGGCCGCCGACGGCCACCTCCTGGGTGACCGGAATGTCGAGGCGGGCGAGCAACTGCCGCATCCGCTGCGCGGCGTCCTCCCGGTTGAACTCGACCCCCGGCGCGTGCGACGGCAGCGCGGTGCCCGACCGGGCGCCGGTCGCCGGCGCCGTGCAGCGCAGCAGGCAGGCGGCCTCGAACGCGTCGCCCAGGGTCAGCCAGTCCAGCGGGGGTGGCGTCGCCGGCGAACGGGGCCGGTCGAGCAGGGCGGGATCGCGGGCCAACGGAGGCTCCCTTGTCGGAGTCTGGGTTCCCCTACCGTGGCCCCTGCGCGGCCGTTGCGGAACGCCTCCCGTCCAGCCTTGAGGAAAATTTGCGGCTCCCGCGCCGCTACAGGTCGGTGACCACCAGGTCCACCTGCCGGACCCGACCGGGGACGGCGGGTTCCTCCACCACTGTGTGCTTCAGCTCCCGCAGCGTGCCGATCAGCTCCGCGGCGGTGCGCGGTCGGGCCCCGGCGACCAGCAGGTCACGCACCAGCCGCCCCTTGGTCGCCTTGTTGAAGTGGCTCACGACCGAGCGGACCGGCACACCGTCGACCTCCCGCTCGTGCAGCACCCGTACGGTCACCGTCCGCTCGGCCAGTGCGCCGCGCGGCGTCCAGGTGGCGGCGTACGCGCCGGAGCGCAGGTCCAGCACCGGGCCCCGACCGGCCGCCTCGGGCAGGACCGGCGCCAGCTCCGCGCGCCAGTACGCCGACAGCGCCCCGACACCCGGCAGGCGCGCGCCGATCGGGCAGCGGTACGGCGGGATCCGGTCGGCGAGACGCACCGCCCCCCACAGGCCGGAGCTGATCAGGATCGACCGGCGGGCCGCCCGCAGCGCCGCCGACGGCAGCGTGGCCAGCTCCAGCGCCTCGTAGAGCACCCCGGTGTAGAGCCGCTCGGCCGGCGCGGTGGCCGCCGCGCGCAGCCGGGCGTTGCGGCGCAGCTCGCCCCGCTGGCCGTCGCTGAGCCCGAGCGCCGTCCGCGCCGCCTCCTCGTCCGGCCCGGCGCTGAGCGCGACGAGCGCGTCGAGCACCCGCTCGCGGGCGGGGTTCAGCTCCGGCAGCGAGAGCTTGTCGGGGGTCCACCGCCGTCCGGTGCCGGCGTCGGCCTTCCCCTCCGAGGGCGGCAGCAGGATGAGCATCGGGTCTCCTCGGGCGGGTGAAGCGGCAGCCCGGCCAGCGTACGACCCGCCGCTAGCGCCAGGGCCGCACCGGGGTGTCGGGGTGGTACACGCGATAGCCGCCCACCTCGCGCACCGGTGCGGCGTCGGGCCGGTCGGCGAGCAGCCGGCGCAGCCGCCGGTCCATCGGCGAGTCGATCTCCACCACGTAACCCGGCCGGGCGGCCCGCCCAACCTGCCGCCAGTACGGGCGGTAGCGGTTCTGCCCGGGGGACAGGTCCCCGTCGAGCACCCCGCAGACCACCGTCTCATCGGTGTTGAAGATCAGCCGGTTGCAGGTCCAGTAGTCCCCGTACACCTCGTGCGGCCCGTCGGCGCGCAGCGCGGCGGCCAGCTCCCGGGCCTGACGCTCCTCGGTCCGCGACGCGGCGGCGCCGGTGGTCGCGAAGAGCACGGTGACCACAAGCGTCGTCGCGGCCAACGCCGCCAGCACGGCGGTGGCGAGCGCGCCGGCCAACCGGCCGAGCACGCCCACCGTGCCCCGCCAGCAGGCCAGGGCCGCCACCCAGAGCGGCCACAGCACCGCCGGCAGCGACAGTTGCAGCACCGACAGGTAGCGGGCGTTGGCCAGGGGACTCGTCGCGGCGAGCGGGCTGCGGACGTACGACAGCAGGGTCAACGCCGCGCCGACGACAAGCGCGAGCTGCACCACCGGCCCGACCCGCGCGCCACGCGGCGTGCCGGCGACCGGCGTGCCGGGCCCCGCGGCCTGCCTGTCGCGCGGCATGCTGACGGCCCGGCGGTACGCGAGGAGCGCGAGCGCCGCGGCGGCCACCAGCAGCACCGGGTACAACACGCCGAACCACTGCTGCCACCGGCCGCAGCCGTCGACCGGGCAGAGCCCGTGCGCCAACGGCACCCCCTCCAGCAGGCCGCCCCGGATCCGGTCGGTCCACGACGGCAGCGGGCCGGCCTTGGTGCTGACCTCCCGGAACACCGTCAGCGAGTCCTCACCCGGCCCGGCGCGCAGGTTGTCGACGATCATCGGCGCGGTCCCGGCCACGAAACCCGCCACCAGCAGCAGCCCGGACCAGCCGAGCAGTTCCCGCCGCACCGCCCAGACCAGGGCCACCGTGGCCACCGCCAGGTACGGCAGGATCAGCCAGTCCGACCAGGCGGCCAGCCCGGCCAGCAGCCCGAACAGCGCGACGGCGAGTCGACGGTGGCGCACCGTCCCGGCGGCCAGCCCCACCGTGATCAGCAGCATCAGCAGCACCGCGGGCTTCACCTCCGGCCGGCCGCCGACCACTGTGAGCTGGTCGCGCACCACCCGCTCCGGGCCCAGCGCCAGCAGGCCGACGACGAGGACGGCGAACCACGGCGTGTAGAGCCGGCGGGTGAGCCGGTACACGAGGTAGAGGAAGACCGCGTACAGGGCGAGCATCGGCAGCCGCAGCACCGGCCAGCTCGGCCCGGCCACGGCGAGCAGCGGCGCGGCCAGGTACGACTCCAGCATGCCCATGTAGTGCTGGCCGTAGAGGAAGACGGGGTGTTCCCGGCCCTGCCCGATGTGCAGGGCGGCCAGCCCGAAGGTCGCCTCGTCGCTGTTCGACACCGGCACGGTGTACAGCGTGAGGACCAGCCGGTACCCGACACCGACCAGACCGAACAGCAGCGCGACGAGCGCCGGCCGGTCGAGTCGCGGACGCCACCGCCCGCGGTGCTGCTCTGGATGCGACACGACCACGCCCCCGTCGTCGTCCCGACCGGAGTGTTTCACGGACCACGAGCCGGTCGGGGTGGTTCCGCCCAGTCCGGACCGGCTCGCGTGGCCGTGACCGTCGACGTGTGGCAGGGTTGGCGCGTGCCACCCACACCCGCCGGCCAACTGGCCGTGCCGAACCTGCACCGGGCCGCGCGGATCGAGGACGCCGTGCACCAGCTCGTGGAGCGTCGGTTGCGGCGCACCGGCTGGCGGATGAACATCGTCGCCTACACCGGCTACGGCCGTCCGGGCTGGGTGCGGGTGATGTGCCGGGTGCTGCTGGGTCGTCCGGACACCCGCCAGCGGGGCCGGCTGGACAAGGTCCGGGGCTGGCGCAGCTTCGCCACCCTGCCCGCCAAGCACGTCACGGTGCAGATCGAGGCCGGCGGGGTGCGGCACGAGGCCCAGGCCGACCGCAGCGGTTTCGTCGACACGCTCGTCGAGGCCGACCTGCCGCCCGGGTGGGGCACCGTCCGGCTCAGCGTGGCGGACGCCGAGCCGGTCGACGCGCCGGTGCGCATCATCGACCCGGACGTGAAGTTCGGCATCCTCTCCGACATCGACGACACGGTGATGGTGACGGCGCTGCCCCGGCCGCTGCTCGCCGCGTGGAACACGTTCGTCCTCGACGAGCACGCCCGCAACGCGGTGCCCGGCATGGCGGTGCTCTACGAGCGACTGGTCACCGCGCATCCCGGCGCCCCGGTCTTCTACCTGTCCACCGGCGCGTGGAACGTGGCGCCGACGCTTACCCGGTTCCTGTCCCGGCACCTCTACCCGGCCGGGCCGCTGCTGCTCACCGACTGGGGTCCGACCGCCGACCGCTGGTTCCGCAGCGGCATGGAGCACAAGCGCTCCACCCTGGCCCGGCTGGCCAAGGAGTTCCCCGACGTGCGCTGGCTGCTGGTCGGCGACGACGGCCAGCACGACCAGGAGATCTACCGGGAGTTCGCCGCCGCCCACCCGGAGAACGTCGCCGGGGTGGCGATCCGCAGGCTGTCCCCGACGCAGTCGGTGCTGGCCGGTAGCCTGCCCGCCCCGGCCGGCCGCCCCTCGTCGGGGCCGGTGGGGCAGAAGTGGCTGTCCGCCCCGGACGGCGCCGGCCTGTGGCAACTGCTGCGCGACGCCGGCCTGGTCTGAGGCATTCGTTGCCGACCTAGCGGCCTTCGAACACGTCCTCCAGAACCAGTCTCGCCCGACCCGGCACCTCTTCCTCCGGGAAGATCTCGGCGCAGAGACCCAGGGCCTCCTCGGGGCTCGTGAGGCCGAGGTGGTCCACCAGGAAGCGGATGTCTTCGGCATCCCGACGTCGTGCGGCGAGGACTTTCATGGCGAGCAGGTGCTCCGGGGACGCCGCCGAAACCCGCAAGCCCGGATGATCGAAGACGCGTGGTGCCTCCGGATCCCCGCCAGCGGCGACGTACACGCTTGCCTGCTCGTTCAGCCACCACTGCGGCAGCCCGAGTTCATCGGCGACAGCCCGCGCTTCGTCGAGCACGATGCCGTGTGGCTGAAACACGGCATCGATGTCCCTGGTTGCCCGACGGGCGTCGTAAGCGAGTGCCATGGCAGCCCCGCCGAAGATGTACAGGTCGGCGACCACGCCCCGCCTGGCCAGCCGGTCACCGAGCCTGCGGAAGGCGTCCTCGATGGCAGTGCGGTCGAGCAGTGGGTCGTCGGCGCTCACGCGACCTTCAGCTCCTCTGGGGAGATGAACACCCCACGTCGCCGGAACGCCGCAGGCGCGTGCACCACGGCGTCGACGCGGGCAGCGCGGGTGTTGAAGGGGAACCAGAATCGCCGCAGCGACCGCGTCTCGACCCAGGCGGGTGCGCCGCGCCCGTCCCGGGCGGCAAGGTACTCCGTCAGTGCCGCGAGGAATACGTCCCAGTGGTCGTCACCTGTCGGGGCCGGCTCCTGGATCAGTAGGTCAGCACGATGCTCGGAAGGTTCCCAGCCGTACTCCTCCAGGAACTCCGCTACCAGCCGCCACCGCCTGGTGTCGTCGGCCCCGACGAGCAGGACGCCCAGGTGTGCCATCGTCATTGGCTCGTACCTCGTAGGACGATTGCTCACAGCATCAACGCTAGTACAAGGCTGCGCCAATCCGCCGCAAGGCCCTCCCTGTCGGGGGCAGAGCCAGACGGCACCGAGTGTGGCGGCCTGCGCGGGTGGGATAGTCATCCGGGTCTCGGCGCGGACCCCCCGAGGCCGCCCGCCAGATCCGACGCCGCTCCGGCGGGCGGCGGTGGGTTGCCAGGCTTCGCTATGGTCCATGGCGACCCGCCTATCCTGCGCCGGGGAAGCGGGGTGGATGGTGCTGCGCCCGATAGGCCCTTATCCCGATGTCGCGTGTCAACGGCTGGAATCGCCGGTTGGCTTGGCGGACGGTGAGGTCTTTTCCTCTTGATCGAACGTGGTGGTTCGGATTGACCTCGAGCGCTATTCAGCATCGGTACGTGGCGAGGCGTGGATCGTAAGGGTCGCCGTGCAGTAGGGCGATTACCGACAGTGTTTGGCGGCAATGACATGGCGCGGCGCGCAGTTTCCTTAGCGGTGGTGATGGCTGTGATCATGCTGTCGGGATGTGCGGCCAATGGATCGGATGACCCCAGCGGCAGGTCTGACGAGACGGCCGCGCAAGTCCTGGCGGCATACGATCTTCCCCTGCCCGAATGTGCGCGACAGGCAGCCAGCTTCTGGGACAGTCCGGACAACCTGAATAGGAGCCTTGTCTACAGAGGTTCCGTTGACTTGTCGTGTCTGGAGCAGGCGCTGGCGGTGGTCGGCGTCGATCGGGGCGAGTTGCTTCCATACACGCAGTTGCCGGCCTGGTCCGGGTCAATTGGGGAGAGGTTGCCCTCAGCGGAGATTGTTGGCACCACGACGATCGTTCCGGCAGCTGCTTCTCGCAAGGAGATGCAGGTGGACGTCCATCTCGTGGAATCGAGCCCTGCGTTGCTCTTCCTCCATGCGATCTGTAGTAGAGCCGCTGAAAATCGGCTGCGCCGGAGGCTTCCACCCTCTTGTCTGGTCAGGAGGCTGATGACGTGGAAGAGTTGACGGCTATCACGCAGACAGCAAGGTGGCGACTGGCGGTGCGGAGCTTCCGGCTTGCCCTCGTCATCTTTCCGTTGTTGATCATCTTGACGTTGCTGGCAGGGTTCGATGACCTGGAAACCACAGTCGAACCGTTGGCCGTGATCCTGTTCGTCATGGGCGGAATTGTGGTGATCACCGGATGGTTTGCGGCGATCCTGCTTGCCCGAGACACCACGAGGATGGCTGTGGGGAAGTCCGGGCTTGTCGATCCGGTTCGCACCTGGCTTATGATGCAGCACCTTGTCAGAGACATCTGCAACTTCCGAAGATGGTGAGACAGGTCGAGCCGGCTCTGGAAACAAGCTGCGCCTTGATCACTTGATGCTGACCAGTTCCAGGAGCCTCCTGGCAACTGGTCAGCATTAAGTGATTATGAGGCTGGGGGCGGTGCTCAGCTCTGGCGGAGCCAGACGACGCCCAGCGGGGGGACCTGGAGGGCCGCCGACGCGACCATGCCGTGCCAGGGCACGTCCTCGGCGTGCACCTCGCCCAGGTTGCCCACGCCCGACCCGCCGTAATGGTGGGCGTCGGTGTTGAGCACCTCCGCCCAGGTGCCGCCGGCCGGCAGGCCGATCCGGTAGTCGTGCAGCGGAGACGCGGAAAAGTTCGCCACGCACACCAGCGTCGAACCGTCCGGGGCGATCCGGACGAAGGACACGGTGTTGTTGGCGACGTCGTCTCCGGCGATCCAGCGGAACCCGGCCGGCTCGGTGTCCTGCGCCCACAGCGCCGGGGTGTCCCGGTAGACCCGGTTGAGGTCACCGACGAGCCGCTGCACGCCGGCGCGGGCCGGGTCGTGCAGCAGGTACCAGTCGAGGCCGCGCTCCTCGCTCCACTCCCGGTCGTCGGCCAGCTCGGAGCCCATGAACAGCAGCTGCTTGCCCGGGTGCGCCCACATGTACGCGAGCAGCGCCCGCACGTTGGCCAGCCGCTGCCAGGTGTCGCCGGGCATCTTGCCGGCCAGGGAGCCCTTGCCGTGCACGACCTCGTCGTGGCTGATCGGCAGCACGTAGTTCTCGCTCCAGGCGTACGCCAGGGAGAACGTCAGCTGGTGGTGGTGGTGCTGGCGGTAGATCGGGTCCTTCGAGGTGTAGAGCAGGGTGTCGTGCATCCAGCCCATGTTCCACTTGAACCCGAAGCCCAGCCCGCCGTCCGCGGTGGGGCGGGTGACGCCCGGCCAGGCGGTCGACTCCTCGGCGATCATCACGACTCCGGCGTGGTGCTTGTAGACCGTCGCGTTCACCTCCTGCATGAGCGCGATGGCCTCCAGGTTCTCCCGACCGCCGTACTGGTTGGGGGCCCACTGGCCCTCGTCGCGGGAGTAGTCCAGGTAGAGCATCGAGGCGACCGCGTCGACCCGCAGCCCGTCGACGTGGAACTGGTCGCACCAGTAGAGCGCGTTGGCGACCAGGAAGTTGCGCACCTCGTTGCGGCCGAAGTCGAAGACGTACGTGCCCCAGTCGGGGTGCTCGCCGCGCCGCGGGTCGGGGTGCTCGTAGAGCGGGGTGCCGTCGAAGCGGGCCAGGGCCCACTCGTCCTTGGGGAAGTGCGCGGGCACCCAGTCCAGGATCACGCCGATGCCGGCGGCGTGCAGGGAGTCGACGAGGTGGCGGAACTCGTCCGGGTCACCGAAGCGGGACGTCGGCGCGTAGTAGCCGGTCACCTGGTAGCCCCAGGAACCGCCGAACGGGTGCTCCATCACCGGCAGCAACTCGACGTGCGTGAAGCCCAGCTCGGTGACGTACGCGGTGAGCTGATCGGCCAGCTCGCGGTAGCCCAGGCCGGGCCGCCAGGAGCCGAGGTGCACCTCGTACACGCTCATCGGCTCCTGGTGCGGCTGGCGCTCGGCCCGGCGGGCCAGCCAGTCCGCGTCGTTCCACCGGTAGGTCGAGTGGTGCACCACCGACGCGGTGGCGGGCGGCACCTCGGCGTACGCGGCCAGGGGGTCGGCCTTGTCCCGCCACTTTCCGTCGGCGCCGAGCACCCGGTACTTGTAGCGGGCACCGACCCGGGCGTTGGGGACGAACAGCTCCCAGACGCCGCTGGAGCCGAGCGACCGCATCGGCCAGCCGTCGTCCGGACCCCAGCCGGTGAAGTCGCCGACCACCCGCACTCCGCGCGCGCTGGGCGCCCAGACGCTGAACGCCACGCCCTCGTCGAAGACCCGGGCGCCGAGCGCGTCCCACAGCCGCTCGTGCCGGCCCTCGCCGATCAGGTGCAGGTCCAGCTCGCCGAGCGTGGGCGGGTAGCGGTACGGGTCGTCGTGGACGGTGCCGTCGACCTCCACCCGGTAGTCGAGCACGGTGCCTTCGATGTGGGTCTCGAAGACGCCCAGGTCGTGCACCCGCTTCATCGGGTGCCGCTCGTCGCCGACGAGCAGCAGCACGTCGCCCGCGCCCCGGCGCATCGTGCGGATCGTCGTCCATCCGTCGGCGGGGTGCGCGCCGAGCAGCGCGTGCGGGTCGTGCGTCACGCCGGTGATCAGCTGGTCCATCGGTCGTCCTTCGGGGCGGCGTCGGTCGGTGCGGAGGCGGACGGGCGGGGCTTCGCCGAGCGGGCCGCGGATGCGCGGGCGGCCGCGGAGCGGGGCGGGGACGGGCGGGCCGCGGGCCGGCGCGCAGCCGCCGTCGTGCCAGCGCCGGCCGTCGGTGCCGGGCTCGTCGGTGCCGGGCTCGTCGGCGCGGTGCCGCCGGACAGGTCGTCCGGGACGTCGGCGACGGTGAGGTCCGCCAGCTCGGCGCCCGCGGGTGCCGGCGCGGCGGGCGGGGTCGGACGGCGGACGGTCAGCACATGCGCCGGTTGCAGGTACGGGTCGAGCCGCACCGCGTTGCGCTGACCCCAGTCGTAGCTGGTGCCGGTCAGCTCGTCGTACACGGTGAACCGCTCGTGCCAGTCGAACCCGAGCTCCGGCATGTCGAGCGTCGTGTTGCCCCACTGCACCACACGTGGGTCGAACGAGCAGATCACGATGACGGTGTTGCCGGTGTCCGGATCGTGTTTCGACCAGCAGAGCAGCGCCGGGTTGTCGATCTCGTGGAAGCGCAGGTTACGGAGCTGGTGCAGGGCCGGGTTGTCGCGGCGTACCCGGTTGAGGGTGGCCAGGAACGGCGCCAGCGAGCGGCCCTGCGCCTCGGCGCCGGCCCAGTCGCGGGGGCGCAGCTCGTACTTCTCGTTGTCCAGGTACTCCTCCGCGCCGGGGCGGGCCACGTGCTCGAACAGTTCGTAGCCCGCGTACAGGCCCCAGGAGGGGGAGAGCAGCGCGGCCAGCACCGCCCGGATCTTGAACATCGGCGGGCCGCCGTGCTGCAACGAGGAGTGCAGGATGTCCGGCGTGTTCGGCCAGAAGTTCGGCCGCATGTGGTCGGCCGACGCGACCAGCTCCTCGCAGTACTCCCGCATCTCGGCGGCCGTCGTGCGCCAGGTGAAATAGGTGTACGACTGCGTGAAGCCGATCTTGCCGAGCCCGTGCATGATGGCCGGCCGGGTGAACGCCTCGGCCAGGAACAGCACGTCCGGGTCGACCTTCTTGACCTCGGCGATCAGCCAGTGCCAGAAGTCGAACGGCTTGGTGTGCGGGTTGTCCACCCGGAAGATCCGGATGCCCTCGCCCACCCAGTGCAGCACCACGCGCAGCACCTCGGCGCGGATGCCGTCGGGGTCGTTGTCGAAGTTGACCGGGTAGATGTCCTGGTACTTCTTCGGCGGGTTCTCCGCGTACGCGATGCTGCCGTCGGCCCGGGTGGTGAACCACTCCGGGTGCTCGGTGACCCACGGGTGGTCCGGCGCGCACTGCAACGCCAGGTCCATCGCCACCTCCAGGCCCTGCGCCGCGGCCGCCTGGATGAAGGCGTGGAAGTCCGCCGGCGTACCCAGGTCGGGGTGGATCGTGTCATGGCCGCCCTCGGCGGCGCCGATCGCCCACGGCGAGCCCACGTCGGTCGGCCCGGCGGTGAGCGCGTTGTTGCGGCCCTTGCGGTTGATCCGGCCGATCGGGTGGATCGGCGGCAGGTAGAGCACGTCGAAGCCCATCGCCGCCACACCCGGCAGCCGCTCGGTGGCGGTGGCGAAGGTGCCGGAGCGCCCACCCGCCGCTCCTTCGGAGCGCGGGAAGAACTCGTACCAGGCCGAGAAGAGCGCCCGCTTGCGGTCAACCCAGAGGGTGTACGCCTCACCGGCGGTCACCAGCTCCCGCACCGGGTGCTCCCAGAGCAGGTCGGCCAGGGCCAGCGCCGGGTCGACCCGCTGCGGCAACGGCAGGTCGGTGTCGACAAGCGCGGTGAGCGCGTCGGCGACCCGGGGCCGGTCGGCGGCCGGCACCAGCTCCCGGGCGGCGGCGAGCACCCGGGCGCCCTCGGCCAGGTCGTTGGCCAGGTCCTCCGGACCCTGCCCGGCGGCGATCTTCTTGGTCACCGCGTTCTGCCAGGTCAGGTACGGGTCCTGGAACGCCTCGACGGCGAAGGTCCAGGAGCCGACGGCGTCCGGTGCGATGGTGGCGTGCCAGCGGTCCTGGCCCGGTTCGCCGGGGCGCATCCGGGTGAACGGGCGTTGCTCGCCGTCCGGGCCGGCCCACACCACGTTGCAGCCCAGCGCGTCGTGCCCCTCCCGGTAGGCGCGCGCCGACACCGGGACCGGCTCGTCGACGACTGCCTTCGCCGGGTACCGCCCGCACGAGACGACGGGGGAGACGTCTTCGATCGGGAACCGTCCTGTCACCCCGCCAACCTACTGTGCGAGATCCCTTCGCGCGCGGCCAAGCACCCCGCTCAGCCCCCTGCGCGGTTCATCGGACGCACCGCGTAACGGTGGGTGTCACGTATCGTTCGTATTACGTGACGGAGGTACAGAGCATGCGGTTGAACAGCAAGGGCCAGGTGACCATCCCGGCCGCGCTGCGAGCCCGTTACAACCTGCACGAGGGCGACGAGGTCGACGTGGTGGAGGAGGGCGGGGCCCTGCGCATCGTGCGCGTACACGGCTCCGACACCCGGGGTCAGCGACTCGTCCGCCACATGCGCGGTCGGGGCAGCGCCAAGGAGACCGAGCACATGTCCACCGAAGAGTTGATGGAGTTGCTGCGTGGCGAGTGAACGGCTCCGCGCGGTGCCGTCGCGTGCATCCGACGCGGTGACGACCCTGGTCGACACCAATGTGCTGCTGGACATCCTGACCGACGACGCCAAGTGGGCGGAGTGGTCCGGCGCCGCCCTCGCCGAGGCCCGCGACGCGGGCAACCTGGTGATCAACCCCATCGTGTACGCCGAGGTGTCGGTCCGTTTCGCCCGCATCGAGGAGTTGGACGAGGCATTGCCGGCAGGGGACTTTCTGCGCGAGGAGCTTCCGTACCTGGCCGGCTTCCTCGCCGGCAAGGCCTACGCGCGGTACCGCAAACTGGGTGGCACGAAGCGGTCGCCGGTAGCCGATTTCTACATCGGCGCGCATGCCGCCGTGTGCCGGTACCACCTGCTGACCCGTGATGGGGCGCGATACCACACGTACTTCCCAACCCTGACGCTGATCACGCCGGTCGACTGACCGCCCCGCCCCGCCCCGCTCCCGGAGCGCAAGCCAAGATCCGCACGCCTTCGGGGAAACTGCTGCCTCAACGCGCGCCGACGCAGCAGTTTCCCCGAAGTTGCGCGGATCTTCACGAGGAGCCTGTGGTTTCAGGCGAGCGGCGACGATCCGTGGCACCTCAGCAGCATCACCCTCGGCGTGTCGCACTGCTCAGCTGACAACGATCAACGAAGTCGGGGTATGTCCTCAGGCTCAGGCGGGCGGGTTCGGCGCCACGAACGAGCCCTTGCCTTGGCGAGTGACGATCCAGCCTCGCTCCTCCAAGATCCGCAGGGCGTAACGCACCGGCCAGGCGCTCGACTGGTACTGCTCTCGCATCTCGGCGATGGAGGGCAGCTTGTCGCCCGGCTGCAACGTGCCGGCCTGAATCGAAGCAGCAACGTCATCGATGATCTGCTCGTACAGCGGTGCTTGCGGCATGGTGGCGCCACCTCTCGTCAGCGCACCGATCTTCGCACTGTGGGTAACTCACCGTGCATGCTCTGTTGACTGTGAAGGCAGTGCCTTCTAAGTTGAGGGCAGGGGATCTCTCGTCAGCAGCGGAGTTCCTCCTGGCAGGGCGGGGCGGTTCCCCCGTGTCGCTCCGCCCTGACCTGCGTCGTTACCACCCCTTCCGCCATGTTCGAGGAGGCACAGTTGGACGAGCGTTCTTCGGATGGGCCGTTGCCGCCGGCGTACCCGGTTGCCGGCGGCCGGCCTCCGCAGCCGGACGGAGACCGGGTGCCCTGTCCGCCGCACCCGACGCGGGCGCCGCTCACCCGGCGGCAGTACACCTACGGACTCGTGATCGCGGTGGTCGTACTCCTGTTGTTTGTGGTCGGGATCGTGCGGTGAGCGCGACGGGCCTGCGGTGAACGAGCTGCCGGTGGGTCGCCGGGTCGCGCAGTGGCGGGTGCGGCGCAACATGACGCAGCAGCAGTTCGCCGACCGGCTCGGCAAGTCGAAGAGTTGGGTGGACAAGGTCGAGCGTGGGGTACGCCGGTTGGAGCGGGTGTCCAACCTCCGGGAGATCGCCGAGACGCTCCGCATCGACGTGGAGGTCCTGCTGGCCACCCGCTCAGCCCGTCCGCAGCCCGTCGCGGCCGGGGTGGACGGGATCCGGGCGGCGTTGGCCCGATACCACCTGCCGGGCTCGACCCAGACGCCCTCCGCCGAGGAGCTGCGAGCCCGTCTGGACCACGCCGACCAGAGCTACCGGCATGCCCGGTACCCGGCGCTACTCGCCCTGCTACCCAGCCTGCTCGACGCCGCACGTGCGACGCAGGCCGCCCGCGCCGGCGGGGCGGGCGACACACTGCTGGTGTCGGTGTACGCGCTCATCGCCCTGGCGCTGGTGAAGGTCGACCAGGGAGAGCTGGCGTGGCTGGCGGCCGACCGTGGGATCGCCGTCGCCTTCGCCACCAACGATCCCCGGCTCTCCGGTGTCGCCACCGTGCCGTTGAGTCAGGCCCTGCGGTCCCGGGAGCGTCGGCGCTCGGCCGCGGACGTCGCACTCCGAGCCGCGCACGGGATCGAGGCGTCCGGTGCTAATTCCCCGGATGCCGCATCGCTGCGCGGGACGTTGTTGATCCAGGCCGCCCTCGCCGCCGCGCGCGGGGGAGGAGCGCGCAACGCCCATCAGTCCCTCGACCGGGCCGCAGAGCTGGCCCGCACCGTCGACCGCGGTGGTGGCTCCGCTGGGTGTACTGACTTCGGGTCGGCGGCGGTGGAGGCAGCCCGGGTGGTCGTCGAGGCGGCGCTCGGAGATGTCGCGGTGGCGACGGTCCGGCATGAGCGGCTGCTCGCCACCGACGGGTGGCGGTGGCTGTCACCCGAGCACCGGGCCGCGTACCTGCTTGATGTGGCGCGCGTGTACATCCGGGGTGGCGACATGCTCCGGGCCGGCCGCGCGCTGCTCGACGCCGAACGCACCGCGCACGGTGAGGTGCACGACCGGCCGGCGGTGCGGAAGCTGGTTGCCGTCGTGTGGCGGTCCGCCGATGCGCCCACCGGCCTGGCCCAGCTCGCCGCCACTCTCGGCGTCGCCTGACGCGCTGACGGTGAGCCGTTGGTTAGTTGCGCCGGTGGTAGTGGTTGCGGCGGGGGAGTTGTTCGGGGTCGAGCCAGGCGGGCGGAACGAACTCGGGGTGGCCGTCGCCGCCGAGGTGGACGGTCCAGTCACCGCGGTGGACGTGTTGGTGGTGGTGGCCGCAGAGCAGCACCGCATTGTCGAGGCTGGTGTCGCCGCCGTCGGCCCAGTGCCGGATGTGGTGGCCGTCGCACCAGCGGGGTGGGCGGTCGCAGCCGGGGAACGCGCAACCCCGGTCGCGCAGGACGAGGGCGCGTCGCAGCGGGCCGGTGATGAGGCGGCGTTGCCGGCCGACGTCGAGGACCTGGCCGACGCCGCCGAGGACGGCGGGGAGGATGGCGGCGTCGCAGGCGAGCCGACGCACGGCCTCGGGGGTGAGCTGAAGGCCAGTGTCAAGGGCTCCGGCGCCCAACTGCCGGGCCAACGCGTCGTAGCCGGTGGTGATGACGACCTGCGTGGGGTCACCGCCGTGCTCGGGCAGCTCGCCGGTGCGCAGGGCGAGTCGGCAGACGTCGGCCAGGGCGTCGTGGCGGCGTTGGCCCGGGGTGCGGGTGTCATCGGGGCCGCCGGGCGTGGTGAGCGGGTCGATGGCGGCGCGCAGCAGGGCCGCAGCCTCAACATCGAGAACGCCGGTGAGGCGCAGCCGACCGTCGGGCTGCTCGCTCACGGTGACGTGCCGGTCGCGGGCGGCCCGTGACTCCTGCGCCCGCAGCGCCGCATCGGCGGCGGCGTCGGCGACCTCTGGGGCGACGTGGTCGAGGATGCGGGTGCCGAGCTTGCGCAACAGGGCGGCGTCGAACTGCGCCGCCCAGTCGACGAGGACACCGACGGCCTTGTCGGCGGCCTCCGCGCCGGCCGTGGCGTGAACGGTCTCGACCGTCTCGGCGATGACCCGGACCTGTTGCACGTCGACCACTCCGCCGGCCAACGCGTCACGCACCCCGGCCGGGGCAGCATCGAGCGTCGCAGCCAGCTCGACCAGACGACGGGCGGCACCGACCCCGAGGCGCAACCGGCCACGCAGCCACACGGCCGTCGAGGACGCGCCCTGCGTAGTCGCGGTGCCTCGACCGTCCAGCTCGCGCACGAGGGTCAACTTGACCGCGGCCAGGCGTTGCTCAAGGCGGTGCGTCGCATCCAGCGCCGCCACGAGATCGCGCTCGTTGGCAGCCCAGGCGGCCGTGTCGAAGCAGGCCGCCACGGCGGCCTCGGCCTGCTCCAACGCATCGATCACAGTAGGAGACTAGAACACCTGTACGACACTTTCCGGAGACCGTTCGTGGTCCCGTCGGAGCGGATCGCCACCCCGTCGAAACGCGCGGAGGTGACGTAGCCTCCCGCCATGATCGAACGGGTGAAGGTCGCGGTTGTCGGTGTCGGCAACAACACGTCGGCACTGGTGCAGGGGCTTGCTCTCTACCGCCAGAGCGGCAGCCTGGTCGGCATTCGCCGGCCGATGATCGACGGGCTCGGGGTGGGGGACATCGACGTCGTGGCGGCTTTCGCCACCTCCGCGGAGAAGATCGGCCGGGATCTGACCGAGGCGATCTTTCTGGCGCCCAACAACTTCCCTCGGCTGGACTGCGACCTGCCCGAAGCGGGTGTGCCGGTCACGAAGGGCCTCGTCGACGCGACCGAGGTGCAGCGGGTGGCAGCGGCGCTGGCAGGGGCGGAGGTGCTGCTCTACTCGGCGCCGAGCGGCCGGCCAGAGACCGCCCAGGCGTACGCCGAGGCAGCTCACACGGCGGGTGTAGCCTTCATCAACACCACCTCCGACCCGGTCGCGCGCGATCCACGCTGGATCGACAGGTTCGCGGCAGCCGGTCTACCGCTGCTCGGCGACGACCTGGCCAGCCAGTTCGGCACCTCGGTGCTGCACAACGCGCTGCTGCGGCTGCTGGCGGAGCGGGGCCTCACCCTGGTCAGCTCCTACCAGGTCAATCTGGGCGGCACCGAAGACTTCCGCAACCTGGTCGAAAACCCCAACACCAAGAAGCAGTCCAAGCTCAACGCCCTGTCGGGCGCTGACAGCGTCGAGGTCGCCCCGCTCGGGTACCTGCCGCATCTCGCGTCGCAGAAGGTGGCCCACCTCAACCTTGAGGCGCAGGGTTGGGGTGAGACAGCGGTGAGCCTCGACGTGAAGCTGAAGGTGCACGATCCGAGTGGCGCTGCGGGGGTCAACATCGACCTCATCCGCATCGCCGCCAGCGCGCTCCGGAACGGGCGTGGTGGTTACTGCGCCGAAGCGACGTCGTTGCTCAAGTCGCCGCCGGGGACGGCGATCTGAGGCCGGGGGTGAGCAGGCGTTTCATCCGCTCGTACTCGGCGGTCATCTCCGGGGTGGCGAGGACGTCGTCGAGGTCGGCCGAGACCTGGAAGTCGACCTCCTCGACGGAGCGGATGGCCAACTCGTACAGCTCCTCGCGCCGGTCCTCCTCCAGGTAGGTGGTCCAGTGTTCGAGCGCGGTGAGGACGATCAGGATCCCCTGATCCAGGTCGCCGTCGGCGAGGATGCCCGCGTCGATCCGCGTCAACCGTGCGCGGAGCTCCGTCGCGTCGGCCGTCCGGACGTTCTCGCGGGCGCTGGTTAGCGCCGCCCACGCGTCCTCGGTCAGTTCGTCGTCCGAGGCGGTGTCGAGCAGTTCGCTCCGGACCAGCCGGGTGACCGTCTCCAGGCCGAAGACGCGCAGCTTGGCCTCGTCAGCCTCGACGACCAACTGGAGGATCGCCGCTTCGAGTTCGTCGTACCGCATCTCGCCGGCTCCCTCAGGCCGCGCCGACGGAGCGGTAGACCTCCAGGGTCTGGCGGGCGATGGCGTCCCAGGAGAAGTGCTCAACGGCGCGCCGACGGCCGGCCAGGCCGAACCGCTCGGTGCGGGCCGGGTCGGCGAGCAGCGTGTTGATCGCCGACGCCAGGTCGGCCACGAACCTCTCCGGCCGCAACGGCGTCCCGGAGCCGTCGGTGGCCTGCTCGATCGGCACCAGCAGGCCGGTCTCGTCGTCGGCCACCACCTCGGGGATGCCGCCGGTGGCGGTCGCCACCACAGCCGTCTCGCAGGCCATCGCCTCCAGGTTGACGATGCCCATCGGCTCGTACACCGAGGGGCAGACGAAGACTGTCGCGTGGGTGAGCACCTGGATCACCTCGGGCTTGGGCAGCATCTCGGCCACCCAGACCACGCCGGAGCGGTTGGCCCGCAGCTCGGCGACCAGCTCTTCCACCTCGGCGGCGATCTCGGCCGTGTCGGGTGCGCCGGCGAGCAGCACGAGCTGGGTGTCGGCCGGCAGCTCCCGGGCCGCCCGCAACAGGTACGGCAGGCCCTTCTGCCGGGTGATCCTGCCCACGTACACCACGCTGGGCAGCGCGGGATCGATGCCGAGCCGCTCCAGCACGTCGGTGCCGGAGTCCGGGGCGTACTGCACGGTGTCGATGCCGTTGTAGACCACCCGGACCCGGTCCGGGTCGATCTGCGGGTAGGCGGCGAGCACGTCGTTGCGCATTCCCGCACTGACCGCGATCACCGCGTCGGCGGCCTCCATCGCGGTGCGCTCGATCCAGGAGGAGAGCGTGTAGCCGCCGCCGAGCTGCTCGGCCTTCCACGGTCGCAGCGGCTCCAGGCTGTGCGCGGTCAGCACGTGCGGCACCCCGTGCAGCAGCTTCGCGGTGTGCCCGGCCAGGTTCGCGTACCACGTGTGGCTGTGCACCACGTCGGTGCCGGCGGTGCCGGCGGCCATCTCCAGGTCCACACCCATCGTCCGCAACGCGGCGTTCGCGCCGGTCAGGCCGGGCGGATCGGCGTACGCCGTGACGCCCGGCTCGGTGCGCGGCAGGCCGAAGCAGTGCACGCGTACGTCGGTGAGGTGGCGCAACTCCCGGGCCAGGTACTCGACGTGCACGCCCGCGCCGCCGTAGACCTCCGGTGGGTACTCGCGGGTGAGCAGATCGACGCGCAGCGGGGTGGGTTCCGTCATGACCCCGCACCCTAGTGCAGAAGACTCCCCGTACGAGTGGTGAAGTGCGACGCGGGTGGATAGCGTCTGGGCATGGCTGCCAAGGTGCTCGCGATCGTCCTGGCGGGTGGGGAGGGCAAGCGCCTGATGCCACTCACCACGGACCGGGCCAAGCCGGCCGTCCCGTTCGGCGGGATGTACCGCATGGTCGATTTCGTCCTCTCCAACCTGGCCAACGCCGGCTATCTCAAGATCGTCGTGCTGACCCAGTACAAATCCCACTCCCTCGACCGACACATCACCAAGACCTGGCGGATGTCCACCCTGCTCGGCAACTACGTCACCCCGGTGCCCGCGCAGCAGCGTCGTGGTCCGTGGTGGTTCGCCGGCTCGGCCGACGCCATCTACCAGAGCTTCAACCTCATCAACGACGAGCAGCCCGACTACGTGATCGTCTTCGGCGCCGACCACATCTACCGGATGGACCCGCGGCAGATGGTGGAGGACCACATCGCCTCCGGCGCGGCGGTCACCGTCGCCGGCATCCGTCAGCCCCTCTCGATGGCCGACCAGTTCGGTGTCATCGAGGTCGGCGAGGACGGCCGGAAGATCCGTGCGTTCCGTGAGAAGCCCACCGACGCGGTCGGACTGCCGGACGCGCCCGACGAGATCTACGCCTCGATGGGCAACTACGTCTTCACCACCCGCGCTCTGTGCGAGGTGGTCGAGCGGGACGCGGCGGACAAGTCCAGCAAGCACGACATGGGCGGCAGCATCATCCCGATGCTCGTCGAGCGGGGCGAGGCGAACGTCTACGACTTCCGTGACAACGAGGTGCCGGGCAGCACCGACCGGGACCGCGGCTACTGGCGCGACGTCGGGACGCTCGACTCGTTCTACGACGCGCACATGGATCTGATCAACGTGCACCCCGTCTTCAACCTCTACAACTTCGAGTGGCCGATCTACACGGAGCAGCCGCCGTGGCCGCCCGCGAAGTTCGTCCACCAGTGGGGTGAGCGGGTCGGCCGCGCGGTCGGCTCGATGGTCTCGCCGGGTGTGGTGATCTCCGGCTCGCTGGTGGAGAACTCGATCGTGTCGCCGAAGGTGCGGGTGCACTCCTGGGCGCACGTCGAGGGCTCGGTGCTGATGGAGGGTGTCGAGATCGGCCGGCACGCGGTGGTTCGCCGGGCCATCCTGGACAAGAACGTGTTCGTCCCCGAGGGCGCCGAGATCGGCGTCGACCTGGAGAAGGACCGGCAGCGTTACACCGTCTCCGACAACGGCATCGTGGTGATCGGCAAGGGCCAGCGGGTCGAGCTGTGACCGTCGCACTATCAAGGAGGTAGACCCCGTGACCCATCCCCGTGCCGGCCAGCCCGCCGAGCCCGCCGACCTGGTCGACGTGCCGCGCCTGGTGACCGCCTACTACGCCGAGCATCCGGACCCCGCGGACCCGGCGCAGCAGGTGTCCTTCGGCACCTCCGGCCACCGGGGCTCCAGCCTGCGCAACGCGTTCAACTCCGACCACATCCTCGCGGTCACCCAGGCGCTCTGCGACTACCGGCGGGAGCAGGGCCTCGACGGCCCGCTGTTCCTGGCCCGGGACACGCACGCGCTCTCCGCGCCGGCCGCCGTGGACGCGCTGGAGGTGCTCGCCGCCAACGGGGTCACCGTGCTGGTCGACAGCCGCGACGGCTACACCCCCACCCCGGCGCTGTCGCACGCGATCCTCACCCACAACCAAGGCCGCACCAGCGGGCTCGCCGACGGCATCGTCATCACCCCGTCACACAACCCGCCCGACGACGGGGGCTTCAAGTACAACCCCACCAACGGCGGGCCCGCCGACACCGACGTCACCCGCTGGATCCAGGACCGCGCCAACGTGATCCTCGCCGCCGGGCTCAAGGACGTCCGCCGGATCACCTACGCGCGGGCCCGGGCCGCCGACACCACCGGTGAGTACGACTTCCTCGCGCACTACGTCGACGACCTGCCGGCGGCGATCGACATCGACGCCATCCGCGACGCCGGGGTGCGGATCGGCGCGGACCCGCTCGGCGGGGCCAGCGTGGCGTACTGGGGCGAGATCGCCGAGCGGCACCGGCTGGACCTGACGGTGGTCAACCCGACGGTCGACCCGACCTGGCGGTTCATGACCCTGGACGGGGACGGCAAGATCCGGATGGACTGCTCCTCGCCGAACGCGATGGCGTCCCTGATCGCCGCCCGCGCCGACTACCAGATCTCCACGGGCAACGACGCCGACGCCGACCGGCACGGCATCGTCACCCCCGATGCCGGCCTGATGAATCCCAACCACTTCCTGGCGGTGGCGATCGGGCACCTGTTCCGCACCCGCGCCAACTGGGGTCCGGCCGCCGCGGTGGGCAAGACCCTGGTCTCCTCCTCGATGATCGACCGGGTGGCCGCCGACCTGGGCCGGCCGCTGCTGGAGGTGCCGGTCGGCTTCAAGTGGTTCGTGCCCGGCCTGCTCGACGGTTCGGTCGGCTTCGGCGGTGAGGAGAGCGCCGGGGCGTCGTTCCTGCGCCGCGACGGCTCCACCTGGACCACCGACAAGGACGGCATCCTGCTCTGCCTGCTGGCCTCCGAGATCCTGGCCACGACCGGGCGCAGCCCGAGCGAGCACTGGGCGGAGCTGGCCGAGCGCTTCGGCGCGCCCGCGTACGCCCGGATCGACGCCCCGGCCACCCGGGAGCAGAAGGCCGTGCTCGCCAAGCTCTCCCCGGACCAGGTCGACGCCACCGAGCTGGCCGGTGAGCCGATCACCGCGACCCTGACCACCGCCCCCGGCAACGGCGCACCGATCGGCGGCCTGAAGGTCACCACGGAGTCCGGCTGGTTCGCCGCCCGCCCGTCCGGCACCGAGGACGTCTACAAGATCTACGCCGAGTCCTTCCAGGGCCCGGAGCACCTCCGCCGTCTCCAGCAGGAGGCCCAGGACCTGGTCACGCAGGTTCTCGGCTGAGCGGTCGGGCTTCTACCTCGAACGCGGCGGGGCCGACGCCAGAAGGCGTCGGCCCCGTTTCCGCGAGGTCAGCGAGCCAGCGGTACGCCCCCGCGCCGTTGGGGGAGCGAGCCGTGCGGGCTGCCACAGAGCCGGGCGAGCTGATCGACGACCTTGGCAGGTTCGTCGAACGGATCCAGTCCACTGACCTCGAGGGGGTCCAGGGCCGGAACGGTCACGTGCGAGATCAGCGGGTGCAGTGGCCGGTGGTCGGCCTCGCCCTGACCGAGCAGGTCCTCGTGCAGCTTCTCCCCCGGGCGTAGCCCGGTGTAGACGATCGGGACCGGAGTGGCCGACCGCTCGACCATGCGGCGGGCGAGGTCGTCGATCCGGACCGGCTCGCCCATGTCGAGCACCAGGGCCTCCCCGTCGCGGCCGATGGCGGCCGCCTGGAGGACCAGGTGCACCGCCTCCTGCACCGTCATCAGGTACCGGGTCACGTTGGGGTCGGTGACTGTCAGCGGCTGCCTCGCCTCGATCTGCCGTTGGAAGGCAGTAACCACCGAGCCCCGGCTGCTCAGGACGTTGCCGAACCGGACGCTCAGGAAGGTGCCCGGGTAGGTCGCCGCAGCGTGCGCGGTCAGCATCTCGGTGATGCGCTTTGAGTAGCCGAGCACGCTGATCGGGTCGGCGGCCTTGTCGGTGGAGATGTTGACGAAACGGGCGACGTCCCGGCACGCGTCCAGCACGCTGAGCGTTCCCCAGACGTTGGTCTTGACCGCCTCGCCCGGGTGCCGTTCCAGCAGGGTCAGGTGCTTCAGCGCGGCGGCGTGGAAGACGATCTCGGGGCGGCGTTCCCGCATGATGCGTCGGATACCTTCGTCGTCCCGCAGGTCGGCGAGGATGAGTTCGGGGCCGTCCAGCAGCGCACGTCCGGTGAGCGACATCTGGAGGCTGTGCAGGGCCGACTCGTCCCGGTCCAGCATCATCAGCTCACCGGGGTTGGCCCGCATGATCTGCCGGCACAACTCCGAGCCGATCGAGCCTCCGGCGCCGGTGACCAGAACGCGTCGACCGGTGAGCCCGTT
Organism: Micromonospora sp. NPDC005197; assembly: GCF_040608295.1. Taxonomy (NCBI): domain Bacteria; kingdom Bacillati; phylum Actinomycetota; class Actinomycetes; order Micromonosporales; family Micromonosporaceae; genus Micromonospora; species Micromonospora sp. NPDC005197. The sequence goes on from NZ_JBEXHY010000026.1 coordinate 22,380, forward strand.
GTCGTCCAAGGTCAGGTCGCCGACCACCTGGCGTCGGCCAAGCAGGTCGCTGATCTGGACGTCCCGCACGTCGCTGACAGTGATCCGGTGATCCACCAGATCCCGGACCGGTGGCAGGACCTTGAACGCTGCGCCGGTGCGCAGGGTCGCCTCCCGCACCTCGCGGATCAGCGTGGCGTCGGCGTTGGCCACCGCGAAGATCACTGTGGTGGCGCCGGTGCGGCGGATCACGTCGACGAGGTGCTGTCGGCCGCCCAGCACCGGGACACCGGCGATGCGGAGGTCGTGTTTGCCCGGGTCGTCGTCGAGTGCGCCGACGGGCAGGTAGCGGCCCTTCGGGTCGCTGAGCATCGCGCGCACCAGCCCCTGCCCGGCCTCGCCGAGGCCGAAGAGCAGCACCGGGGTGGCCGAGCGGGCGTCCGGTCGCATCGCACGGTCCCGTCGGTGGCGGTGCAGGAGCCGGCAGCTGAGCATCAGCAGCAGCGCCAGCGCGGCACCGATCACCGGGGTGCTGGCCGGCACCGGGCGTTCGCCCAGCGTGAGAAGGGCGACGAGGACGATCGCCGCGGTGGTGGCGGTGGTGCCGGCGAGGCCACGAACCTCCTCGACGGTGCCGAGGGGTTGACGACCGGAACGGATGCGACGCAGCGCGCTGACGCCGACGTGCAGCACGGCGGCCCCGCCGCCGAGCAGTACCGCGTTGACCGCCTGGTCGATGGTGAGAGCCAACTCGTACCTCGCCCAGCCTGCGACCGTGAACCCGCCGACCCAGCCGAGGGCGTCGGCGGCGAGGAAGACGGCGGTCCGACGACGACTCACCCTGGCCCGGCCGGTGGCTGGTGATGTCGTTGGCTCAACCCGTTGTATCTCCGGCGGCATCTACGACTCCCTGTCCTGTCCGTGGCCGGGGGTGACCCAGGGCAGGTCAGGGGGCCACACACGTCCCCTAACTGCTTAACGGATTTTGCGACACGGAATCCGGTTTTCACATTTCCATAACCGTTTGTCTGATTCAGTGTCGGGAAGCCCGACGAAAGTGCCGTTACCGGCGAGGCTCCTCGCGGCGGCCGAGCTGGCGACGCAGGCTCTCGGGAAGCAACTCGCGAAGCTGCTCCGGCAACAGGGGAAGATCCAGCAGCCCCAGCTTGAGCTGATTGCGTTCCTGGTGGCGGCGCGGATCGAGGCGGACCACCAGGCCGGCGCCGTGGCGGTAGTGCACCTCCACCGCACCCGTCGTCGACCTGTTGCGGATCACCCGCCCGTCCACCTCCACCGAGACCGGCCCGGACCCGGGCCGCAGGTCCAGCCGCACCGTCTCCTCCGGCGAGAGCACCACCGACCGGGAGATGCCGGCCATCGGAGCGCTCGGCGTCACCACCACGGCCCGCGTCGCCGGCGAGATCAGGGGTCCACCGGCGGCGTAGCTGTAGGCGGTCGACCCGGTCGGGGTGCACACGACCACCGCGTCACAGCGGTAGTAGCCGTACTGTTGCCCGTCCACGCTCAGGTTCGCGCTGACGAAGCCCTGCCCCGGATGGCGGACCAGCGCGATGTCGTTGAACGCGACGACGTCGTCGCCGCACACCGTGCAGGCCAGGCAGCTGTGTGCCTCGATGGTGTACTCCCCGGTCAGCAGTCGGGCCAGCGCCGCCGGCAGGTCCGGCGGTTCGACCTCCACGAGGAACCCCAGCTTGCCCAGGTGTACGCCGAGCACCGGCTTCGGGTCGTGGACGGCCAGCCGCAGCGCGCCCAGCATCGTGCCGTCCCCGCCGATGGCGACCAGCATGTCCGACCCGGCGGCCAGCTCCTCCTCCGGCACCCCCCGGACCGGCTCGGGCACCCGGTGCCGGTCCTGTTCGCGAACCGCCAGGACGGCGTGGTGCTCGGCGGCCCAGGCCACGATCGTGCCCACCACCGGGGACACGTCCCGGGTGGGATGGAGCACCAGCCCGAGCCGGAACCGATCCATGTTCCCAGCTCATCACAGTTTGGGCGGCCGCACGGGCCGACCCGCGACGACCGCGTACGCAAGGGCGTTTCGCCCGGTCGGTTGGTTCGTTGGGTCAGGAGCGACCAACAACATCCCAAAGGGGGCGCGCGCGATGACCTGGCCCGGGGCTGCCCTCGACCCCGGCGGGCCGACCGGTGGAACCGAGGCGCGGACGGATCGGCCAACCAGGGACGGGGCGTCGGCTGCCCACCGGGATCTCGTCGGTCGGGTGCTCCGCTGCTACCCGGTGACCGTCGTCGTGCTCGCCCCGTACGCGCTGCTCATCCTGCCGACAGCGGTCTTCTACCGGAATCCGGAGACCGGCTTCATCGTCTCCCTGGTCGGGCTCGCGGTGCTGGGCAGCGCCGCCGTGGAAACGGTCGGGCGGCTGCTCGGGCGGCCCGACCCGCGCTGGCGGGAGGGCTTCCGGCGCGCCCACGCCCGGTACCCGCGGCTCTACCCGGTGGCAATCGTGGTCACGCTGACCAGCATCACCGCCAACGTGCTCGGGGCCCACCTCGGGCGCGGCACCATCGTCAACCAGGTCGCCGGTGACCTGACCGACGGGCCACTTGCAATGGTGAGCACGCTCTTCTCGGGGTGGACAGCCCTGGGCTTCGCGTTGCTGGTGGCCAGCCACCTGAGCGGTCGGCTGTCGCGGGTGAAACTGTACGGCTGGCTGGCCGTCCTCGTCGGCGCGGAGCTCTACGTCGCCCTGCTGACGGCAGTCACCGCTCCGCTGGTCGCGCTGGCGTTCTTCATGGCTGCCACCGGAGCGCTCTGCGGCGTCTTCCGACTGCGTTACCTGGTGGTCTGTGCGGTGGTGCTCTTCCTCGCCTGGCCGGCCGTGTTCGAACACCGCAACAACATTCGGGAGGATCGCGGCGTCGCGGTGGACACCACTGTCACCGCCACGGACCGACTGCGGTTGGACAGTCAGCTCAGTGTGGTGGCGGGCTTCGACGTCCCGGTCGACCTGGGTCAGCCCGGGGTCACCGACTACCTGCGGTACGGGCTGGTGCCCCGGGTGCTGGACCCGGACCGGCCGGTGCTCTCCACCGGGCAGCGGATCAACCTGTACATCGGCGGTGGGTCGACGTCGGCCTACACCTTCCTGCTGCTGGGCAACATCTGGTTCTTCGACGGCCCGGTCGGCGTGGTCGCCGTGCACGCCTTCTGGGCCGCGGTGGCGGCAATGCTGCTGCGCTGGCGGGGGCCGCCCGGCCCGGTCCGGCTGAGCCTCTTCTGCCTGGTGCTCTTCGACCCGCTGCTCTGGTCCAACACCTACCCGGACTCCACCATCAGTTTTCTGCAGCACGTGGTGGCGGCGCTGCCGGTCTTCGTCCTCCTGGGGCTCACCCGCCGCCCCCTGCACGGGGCCCGCAAGAACGCGGGCACCGGCCGACTGCCCACCGCCCGCGGCGCGATCCGGTGACCGTACGGGTGGGCCGGCACGCGGTCGGCCGGCACGCCGTCGGCCGGGCCGACGCTCCGGACGGTCCACGCACCGGTCGCCGGGCGCTGCTCGCGCTGGTCGTCGGCGGGCTCTCCAGCGGCGGCAACCTGCTGCTGGCGATCACCGTGACCCGACTGGAGTCGGTCGGCGGGCTGGGTCAGTTCGCCCTGGCCTTCTCGTTCTACATCGTCGGCTCCGGGTTGGTGCGGAGCACAGTGACCGACACCGTGCTGGCCACCGGGATCGGGGTCGCGCCGGCCGCCCGGCGGGCGATCCTGCTCGGCCTCGTCGGTGGCTCCCTGGTCGGCGCGGCCGGCGTGGCGTACGGCTCGACCTACCTGCTGTTCGCGGGCCTCGCCCTGCCCGGGTTGGTCCTCTACGACTACACCAAGGCGGTCGCCGTCGGCATCGGCGCTCCCTCGGCGGCGATGGCCCAGGAGATCGCCTGGGCGGTGCTCACCGGGTGTGCCGCGCTGGCCGGCCTGCTCCGGGTGATCGACGCGCCGTACGTCTTCGCCCTGTGGGCCGTCGGCGGCGCTCTGATCGGCGTGGTCGTGGCGGCCCGGCGCCGGTACGCGCTGGTGCCCGGCTGGCGGGTCGGCCGCGCCGAGAGCCGCGTCGCGGCGGGGTTCGGTGCGCAGTTCCTGCTGACCACCGGGTCGGCGCAGCTGGCGCTGACCGCTGTGGCGTTGGTCGCCGGCACGGCGGTGGTCGGCGCGTTGAGCGCCGGGCGCACGCTGCTGGGGCCGGTCAACCTGGTGCTGTCGACCGCGGCCACGCTGATCCTGCCGCAGTTGGCCCGCACCCGGGCCGAGTCCCGCGCGGTGCGGACTCGGGCGGCTGTCCGGCTCGCGCTGCTCGTGGCCGCCGCCGTTCTGCCGTTGACCATCGTGGTCGCCCTGCTGCCGGACGCGGTCGGGAAGGAACTGCTCGGCGCCAACTGGACCGTCGCCCGGAGCCTGCTGGTACTGCTCGCGCTGGAGAGCCTGCTCGCCGTGCCGGCCACGATCGGCTTCGCCGGGCTGCGGATCGAGCGGGCGAGCCGGCGGGCGATAGTGCTCGGCATCCTGCTCGGCGGGCTCCGTGTGCCGGCGGTCGTCGCCGGGGCGGTCCTGTTCGGCGCGCCCGGGGCGGCCGGCGCGCTTGTCGTGCTGGCCCTGCTCAGCGCGGTGGCCTGGGGCGGCAGCTATCTCCTGCTGCTGTCCGACCGGGCGGTGGAGCGCCCACCGGTCGTCCAACCGGTCTGACCGCCGGACCCGCGCCGACGGGGTCGGCGCGGGTCGGGTGACGGGTCGGGTGGCGGGTCAGGCGATGGTGGCCAGGGCGGCGCGGACGCGCTCCACCACGGCCTTGACCGCCGGTTCGGCCAGATCGGCGTACGTGGGCAGGTTGATGCCGCGCCGACTCAGGTCCTCGGTCACCGGACAGTCCGCGCCCGGATCACGATGCGCGGGTAGGTCCGGGATCGGCACGAAGAACGGGCGGGTCTCCACGCCGAGCCGGGCGAGCGCCCGGGCCAGCGCGTCCCGGGACGTCGCGTCCCCCTCGGCCCCCACGAGGAAGGCCGCCATCCAGGGCGCCCGGCGAACTCCGGCGGCCACCGGCTGCGCCGACAGCGCCGGCTCGTCGGCCAACTGCTCCTCGTAGCCGGCGATCACCCGGTCCCGGAGGGCGATGATCTCGTCGGCCCGCTCCAGTTGGGCGCAGAGCACCGCGGCGCACAGGTTCGTCATCCGGTAGTTGTAGCCCAGCACCGGGAAGTAGTACCGCCGGTGCGGATCCATGCCCTGGTTACGCAGCAGGCGCATCCGGTCGGCCAGGGCCGCGTCGGAGGTGGTCACGCAGCCGCCCTCGCCGGAGGTGAGCACCTTGTTGCCGAAGAACGAGAACGTTGTGACGTCGGCGAGCGATCCGGTGGGCCGCCCGTCGAGGGTGGCGCCGAACGACTCGGCCGCGTCGGCGACCAGGAGCAGACCGTGCCGGTCGCAGAGCTGGCGCAGCGCGGTGTAGTCGGCCGGGTGCCCGTACAGGTCGACGGCGATGACCGCCCGGGTATGCGGGCCGATCGCGGCGCGTACCCCGGCGGGGTCGACACACCAGCTCTCCGGTAGGACGTCCACACAGATGGCGCGCGCGCCGCAGTACGCGACGGCGTTGGCCGTCGCCACGTAGGTCAGCGCGGGCACGATCACCTCGTCCCCCGGCCCGATGCCGGCCGCCGCGAGGACCAGGTGCAGCGCGACAGTGCCGTTGCTGGTCGTCACGGCGGTGTCGGCGGCACAGCGACGGGCGAAACGCTCCTCGAAGTCACGCAGGTACGGGCCCTGTGAGGAGATCCACCCGCTCCGCAGCGCGTCGAGGACGTACCGCTCCTCCAACGTGGAGAGGCTCGGTCGGGCCACCGGATAGGTGTCCTCCGCGATGCTCATGTTCCAACCTCTCCGCTGTCGACGGCGTCGTTCGCGGCCTCGGCGACGAACGGGGACCGTGGCACCGGACCCGATCCGCCCCGCGCGGCCCAGCTCAGGACGTCCAGGTAGTCGCGCCCGGTGGCCGCCCAGGTACGCCCGGCCAGCCGGTCGTTCGCCCGGCGGGAGGCGGCGGCGTAGCGTTCCCGCTCGTCGAGCAGGTGCCGCACCGCGGCGGCCAGGGACAGTGGATCCCGCGCCCGGAAGACCGCCGCCTCGGCGCGATTGAACTCCAGCTGGTCGAGCAGCGGCTCGACGTCGGCGCAGGCGACCGGGAGACCCCAGGTGAACGCCTCCAGCAGCGCGCCGCTGGCCGCCTCCCAGAGCGAGGGTACGACCACCGCGTCCGCTCGGGCGTAGATGGCGTTCAGCTCGTCCAGGCTGACGTAGCCGGGGAAGGACACCCGGCCGCGCAGGTCGGGTTGCGCGGCGCGGGCGAGCAACCGGCTCGCCTCGGGCTCGACCAGCGGCCCCGGACAGATCAGGCGGCACTCCGGCAGCAGCGCCATCGCCTCCAGCAGGGTCGCGTGGTTCTTGTGCTCCGCGGTGGACGACGGATAGACCAGCAGCCCCGGTTCGGGCCGCGTGTGCGCCTGCTCCGGTGCGGGTTGGAACGCCGGGGTGGGGATGAGCACGGTCCGCTCCGCGGCCTCCGGGAAGAGGCGCAGGGTCTCCCGGTACGGATGGGGCCAGGTCACCACGATCGCCGCCGCGTGGGCCACATTCTCCCGGATCACCGCCGCGAAGCCGGGGGCGTGGAACTCGGCCCCCAGGTGGCGCAGATCGTGCAGGACGACGACCGATCTGGTCGACCCGATCGGCGCACAGTGGAACGGGAACAGGGTGACGTCGACGTCGGTGTGCCGCATGACGGACCGTTGCCGGATGGCGTTGACGGCCGTGCGGACCGTACGGGAGTTGCGCACGGCCCGCGGCGTCCACCGGCGCAGCAGTTGGCCGGTGGGGTTGTCGGAACGGAGCGGCTGCGCCACCTCGGTCCAGCCGATCCGCGCGTCGGGCACCTGGTCCCGCCACTCGGCCAGCGTGCCCCGCAGGATGTTCACCCGCAGGTCGCAGGAGTCGTCGGCGGCCATACCGGTCAGCAGGCCGTAGGTGAAGGCTTCGAGCCCCGCGGCGTGACCGGGGCGGATGGGTGCGGCGTCGACCGCGACCCTCACCGGTCCACCCGGATCAGTCGGCCCATCCGCTCGTCCTCGAGGAGCTGCCGGTCGGCGTCGACCATGACCCGGACCAGGTCGCTGAAGAGCGTCTTCGGGGCCCAGCCCAGCTTGCGTCGGGCCTTCGAGTAGTCGCCGATGAGGGCGTCGACCTCCGCCGGGCGGAAGTAGGCGGGGTCCAGCTCTACGTACCGCTGCCAGTCCAACCCGACCCGGTCGAACGCGGCCTCGACGAACTCGCGCACTGTGTGGCCCTCGCCGGTGGCGACCACGTAGTCGTCCGGGGTGTCCTGCTGGAGGGCGAGCCACATCGCCTCGACGTACTCCGGTGCGTAGCCCCAGTCCCGAACGGCGTCCAGGTTGCCCAGGTAGAGCTTGTCCTGGATGCCGGCCTCGATCCGCGCCACCGCACGAGTGATCTTGCGGGTCACGAAGTTCTCGCCCCGGCGTGGGCTCTCGTGGTTGAACAGGATGCCGTTGGCGCAGAACATGTTCCAGGACTCGCGGTAGTTCACCGCCGACCAGTAGGCGTACGCCTTCGCGCACGCGTACGGGCTGCGCGGGTGGAACGGGGTTTCCTCGCGTTGCGGCGGCGGGCTCGAGCCGAACATCTCCGACGAGGACGCCTGATAGAACCGGCAACCGACGTCGGCGGAGCGGGCCGCCTCCATCATGCGCAGCGCCCCGAGTCCGGTGACGTCCGCCGTGTACCCGGGGATGTCGAAGGAGACCCGGACGTGGCTCTGCGCGCCCAGGTTGTAGATCTCGTGGGGGCGGATGTCGCGGATCAGCGCGGTCAGCGAGGCGGGATCGGAGAGGTCGCTGTAGTGGAGGAAGAGTCGGGCGTCACCGCTGCGCGGATGGACGTCCACGTGGTCGATCCGCTCGGTGTTGAAAGAGGACGACCGCCGTTTGATGCCGTGCACCGTGTATCCCTTGTCGAGCAGGAACTCCGACAGGTAACTGCCGTCCTGACCGGTGATGCCGGATATGAGTGCCGTTCGTGACATGAAGTCCCTCTCCTGCTGGGCCGGTTTTCCCCGCCGGATCCTTATATCGCTCTCGGAGTCGGCACTCCTGCGGTTTCATGTAACTGGCGGAATTTATTCTTCGCGGCCCCTGCGCAGCCCAGTCGCGGCAGCTCAGTTCGGAGGAGGGCTCAGTCACGGATCGAGCATCCGATCGTTAGGCGAATCGATCCTGTGGCACGAGCGAGGAGCGAGGATGGCCGGCGATCCCACCCCCGCGGCGGACACCCGAGAAAGGCCGGCGACTGTCGACGAGAGCAAATTCCACGTCCTGGTGACCGCCGGCTATTTCGCTCCCGGTTGGCGGGCTGGAGGGCCGGTCCGGTCCATTTCCGAGGTGCTCGCCCTGGCCAGTGACGACATTGAGACGTCAATGCTGACCCGTGACCGCGACCTCGGTTGCCGCGACCCCTATCCGGGGCTCTCCGGTCGCTGGGCCCGGGTCGGCCGGACGAACGTCTTCTATCTCGGCGTACGTCGGCTGGGGCACTGGCGGTCGCTCTGGCGCTCGCTACGCGTCGGCCGGTACGACCTGCTGTACGTCAACAGCGTCTGGTCGACCTTCTCCATCCTGCCGATGGCCGCGGCCCGGCTCGGTCTGCTGCGGGTGGGCCGCATCCTGGTCGCCCCCCGGGGTGAGTTCGGCGCGGCCGCGCTCCAGGTGCACCGACTCCGTAAGCGGGTCTTCCTGACCGCCTGGCGGCGGATGCTGCTCGACCCTCGGGTGCTGTGGCACGCCACCACGCCGGTCGAGGCCAACGACATCCAGCGGGTGCTGCCCCGGGCGCGGATCGGTGTCGTCGCGGTCAGCCGGGGCCCCGAGCCGGACGAGTCGCCGGTCGCGACACCCGCGACCCACCACGCGCGGCTGGTCTTCATCGGGCGGATCTCGCCCATGAAGAACCTCGACCTGGTGCTGGCCTCGCTCGCCTTCGTGCCGGTGCCGGTGCCGGTGCGGCTGGACATCTACGGCCCGGTGGAGGACCAGGCGTACTGGCGACGCTGCCGGGAGCACCTGGCCGAGCTGCCCGAGTCGGTCACCGTCAGTTATCGGGGTGAGCTGCCACCCGAGCAGGTCCGCGCGACCTTCTTCCGCTACGACGCGTTCGTCATGCCGACCCGGGGGGAGAACTACGGCAACGCCATCGCAGAGAGCCTCTCCGCGTGCTGCCCGGTGCTCTGCTCCGACCGGACACCCTGGACGGCGGTGCTGCGCGACGGCGGCGGGCTGGTCCTCACCGAGCTGACCGCGGCGGCGTTGGGTGCCCTCGTCACCCAGGTGGCGACCGCCACCCCCGAGCAGCGGCACGCGGCCCGGGTCGAGGCGGGAGAGGCCTACCGCCGCTGGCGGGCGAGCCGGGCGCCGATCAGCGTCCTCGACCAGGCGTGGCGGGTGATCCGCGACCCTGCGTACCGGGTGCCGCCGCAGGGGCGGACCCCGTGAGCCGTACCCGGCCCTGCCTTCCACGACCCGCACATCTGCCACCAGGAGGCGTCAAGTGACCCGCGTGATGACCGTCGTCGGAACCAGGCCGGAGATCATCCGACTGGCCCGGGTGATCGACGCGCTCGATCGGACCGTGGACCACACGTTGGTGCACACGGGGCAGAACTGGGACCCGTCCCTCTCCGACGTCTTCTTCAGCGAGCTGGGGGTCCGAGCGCCGGACCTCTTCCTGCGCGCCGACACCCAATCGCTCGGCAACCTCCTCGGCGCCGTCCTGGTCGGCACCGAGAAGGCGATCGCCGAGCTGCGCCCGGACGCGTTGCTGGTGCTCGGTGACACCAACAGCGCGATCTCGGCGCTGATGGCCCGGCGGATGAACGTGCCGGTGTACCACATGGAGGCCGGCAACCGCTGCTTCGACCTGAACGTGCCGGAGGAGACCAACCGGTGCATGGTCGACCACATCGCCGACTTCAACCTGGTCTACTCGGAACACGCTCGACGCAACCTGCTCGCCGAGGGGCTGCATCCGCGCCGCATCCTGCACACCGGCTCACCCATGCGCGAGGTGCTCGACCACTACCGACGGCAGATCGAGCGGTCCACCGTGCTGGCCCAACTCGAACTCGAACCGGGCGGCTACTTCGTCGTCAGCGCCCACCGGCAGGAGAACGTCGACCACCCGGACCGGCTCCGTCGGCTGCTGGAGTGCCTGCGGGTGGTCCGCGACGAGTGGCGGCTGCCGCTGCTGGTCTCCACGCATCCGCGTACCCGCAAACGGCTTGAGGCGCTGGCGGGCGACGGCCTGCACCTCGACGGCGTGGCCTTCCACGAGCCGTTCGGCTTCTTCGACTACGTGACCCTGCAACGGCATGCCCGATGCACCCTCTCCGACAGCGGCACGGTCAGCGAGGAGGCCGCGATTCTCGGGTTCCCGGCGGTGACCCTGCGCGAGTCCATCGAGCGTCCGGAGGCAATGGACAGCGGGGCGATCGTGATGACCGGCCTGGAGCCCGACGGGGTCGTCGAGGCCATCCGGGTGGTGGTGGCGCAGGTGGCCGAGGGTTCGGTCGCCTGTCCGCTCGACTACCAGGTCCCCGACACGTCACGCCGGGTGGTCGACTTCATCCTGTCGACGGTGCGCCGCCATCACGACTGGGCGGGCATCCGCCGCTGAGCCGGCCGCCGGCCGGGCCGGCACACCCGTCACCACGACACCCGGGGGGACATCGCGCGTCACGCAGGCGCCGGCGCCCACTGTGGCGTCCCGGCCGACGGTCAGCTTCGGCAGGATCGCGGCGGTGGTGCCCACCAGGACGCCGTCCCCCAGCCGGCAGTACCCGGAGACCGCGGCGAGCGGATTGACCGAGACGTAGTCGCCGAGCACACTGTCGTGCCCAACCGTGCAGTTCTGGTTGAGGTGCACATGCCGCCCCAGCAGCACGTTCGTGGTCACCCGGGCGCCACCGGCGACGAACAACCCCTGCTGGTGGACGCAGTCGGGGCCGATCTCGGCGGCCGGATGCACCACTGTGGCCGCCGGCAGGCCGTACCGGGCGATGGTCTGGTCGGTCTCGCGACGCAACCTCGGATGCCCGACACCGAGCACCACGTGGGTGCTGGCGGGTTGGGCGGCCAGCCACCGGGTCGGGCCGAGGAAGGCGACGCCGAGGCGGTGTACCGCCTCGACATTGGACTCGGTGGGGTAGTCGTCGACGAAGCCCAGCATCCGCCACGGCGGCGCATTCTTCGCAATGGTGTTCAACAGCCGAATTACCCCATATGCCTCACGGCCCATCCCGCCCGCGCCTACGATCACTACGTCGGTCGTCAACCGCGGCTCCCTCGGCTACGGAGAACGCTGGCCGCTCTCCGTCATCTGAACCGGTTACCGGCGCCGATGGTGACGGGCGAGTGCCGGCGCTCCCGTCAATCCTCGCGTGTGCCAGGCACTGGCGTGCCCGCGCCGACGCCGGGACAGCAGTCTGGAAGGTGAGTCGAAGGTGAATGAGTTGGCAGGAACGCGTCTCCCCGACCGTGCCGAGACACCACAGAGGATGGCGCGATCCACGACCGCGCCCGGGTACCGGGTGCTCGCCACCGCTCGCGTGTTCGAGCCAGGCTTTCGCGGCGGCGGGCCGATCCGCTCCCTGCGGTTCATCCTCGACACCCTGCCGGACGACCTCGACGTCACACTGGTCACCGGGGACCGGGACCTCTGCTCGTCCGCACCCTACCCGGGCCTGTCCGGTCGACTGGTGCGGCGCGACGACCGCTGCGCCGTCTTCTACCTCGGCCCGTTCGCGCTGCGGCATTGGGTCCGACTCGCGCGGCACGTCCGGTCCCGCCCGGTCGATCTGATCTACGTCAACAGCCTCTGGTCGCTCTTCTCGGTGCTGCCGATCCTGGCGGTGGCGCTGCGACTGGTACGCGTCCGCGCCATCATGCTGGCCCCGCGCGGCGAGCTCTCGCCCGGCGCGCTCGCCATCAAGTCGCGCAAGAAGCGGCTCTTCCTGGCGGTCTGGGCCCCGCTGCTGCATCGGCTCGACGTGCGCTGGCAGGCGTGCAGCTGGCTGGAGGAGAAGCAGATCCGCGCCGCCATGCCCTGGGCGCAGATCATGGTGAATGGCAACGAGTGCCCCATCCCGGAGCTGCCGGCGCCCCGGGCCGTAGCCCACGACGGGCCGCTGCGGTTGGTGTTCGTCGGCCGGATCTCCCCGATGAAGAACCTCACCAGGGCGTTGGAGGCGGTCGCCGGCGCCACGCACCCGCTGGAGTTCGACATCTACGGTCCGCGGGAGGACGAGCAGTACTGGGCGGGCTGCCGGCGCCTCATCGACGCGATGCCCGACCACGTACGGGTCCGCTACCTCGGGGAACTCGAGGCGGACGAGGTGATGGCGACCTTCAGCCGATACGACGCCTTCCTCTTCCCCACGCTGGGCGAGAACTACGGGCACGTCATCCTGGAGAGCCTGGCGTCCGGCTGCCCGGTGGTCTGCTCCGACGCGACGCCGTTCAGCGAGTTGATCGCCGACGGCGGGGGAGCGGTGGTCCGGCCGGCAACCGCGGCCGCGCTGAGCGAGACCCTCGACCGGCTGGCCGACCGCTCGGCCGGGGAGCGCGCCGAGGCGAAGGAGACCGCGGGCCGGCGGTACCAGCTCTGGCGACAGCAGCTCCGGGAACTCAACGTGCTGGACCACGCCCGGCGATTCTGCGCCTGACCCGGCTCGCCGTCACTCGGGCTGGAGCTACCTCGTTGCAATGGTGGGGCCCGCGTGGGTGGGTCCGTCGTCCGCCACCCCGGTAGGCCCGATGAGCGAGGACAGCACGTGCCCAGTCGCGTTCGTACGATGGTCCGACGAGTCCGGGACCACCTGGCCGCCACCCGTGACCCCGAGGCGTTCGCGCGGTCCCTGGGGGTGAAGCTGACCGGACGGGTCAGGTTCTACGGCGTCAGCCGGGCGATGTTCGGCTCGGAGCCGTGGCTGATCACCATCGGGAACAACGTCTACATCACCTCCGAGGTGCAGTTCGTCACGCACGACGGCGGCACCCTGATCCTGCGCAAGGACCATCCCGACCTGGACTGGACCGCCCCGATCACGATCGGCGACGACGTCTACATCGGGATGCGGTCGATGATCCTGGCCGGCGTCACCATCGGGAACCGGTGCGTCATCGGGGCGGGCTCGATCGTCACGCGCGACATCCCGGACAACACGGTGGCGGCCGGTGTCCCGGCGCGACCGCTGCGGACCACCGACGAGTACCTCGAACGGTTGCAGGCCAAGTCGCTTGGCATCGGGCACCTTCCCGTCCCGGAGAAGCACGAGGCGATGAAGAGGATCTACGGGGTCACCACCGTCTGACCCCGCCCGCCGGCCGCGACCGACAGCTCAGGCCCGCCGGTACGCGACCCGTGGTGGCGGCAGTTGGTGGACGCCGGCGATGGTGATCGCCCCCAACGCGCCGGTCGTCCCGGTCACCTCGTAACCGAACCGGTCCCCGGTCATCGCCGCCGAACTGGTGCCGAGGTTGAGGGTGGTGGTGGCGGCGCCGGCGCTGCTGGCCCGCAACGTGGGCGGGGTGACACCGCTCGTCTGCCACACGTGCCCGTACCAGTGCCAGCCCGCCGGCAGCACCACGGGGACACTCAACACCGACTCCTTGACGCCGACGGATGTCACGGCGACGCTGCCGAAGTCGGCGATCGGGCCGAGGACGGCGGGACGTCCGGTCGCCGGATCGTGCGCGTACACGCCGTGCCGCATGGTCCCGGTTCCCGTCGCGGTGACCTCGACGCACACCCGGTCGACCGGGGTGGGCTCCGCCAGGTACATCGGGTGCAGCAGCAGCGACTGGTAGCTGCCGGTGTAGGTGACGGGCTCGGTCGGGCCGGCGAGGACGAGGAAGTAGCTACCGCGCGGGCCGGTCACCCCGGGGAGCGGCCCCACCGACGCCGGGTCGGGTTCCGCGCGCCACATCCCGTACCCGGTGGGGACCGGCATGCTGTACGAGATCCCGCCGACGGCGACCCGGTCCGGCACGGTGAGGTTCGTCGGGCCGGCCGGGACCAGCAGCCGGTGGAACAGCTGCGGAGCCGGCATCTGGGCTTGGGCGACCGCCTCGACCCGTTCGATCATCACGAAGTCGTCTGTGGAGTCCGACACGACGATCTCGGTGGCCGCCGAGGGCGGCGCCAGGTAGCGCCGGTAGGCGGTACCGGTCACGGATTCGCCGGCCTCCATGGTGCGACCCCACACCAACTGCGGATAGTTCTTCTTCAGGCTGGAGGTGATGAACCAGCCCTTGGCCGTGGTGTAGCGGGCCCGGATCTCGGGCACGCCGTCGGCGACCGGCAGCAACCCGACGGCGATGCCCCACTGCTGGACCTGGCCGCTGTTCACCACCCACTGGGTCATGCTGCTCGCCGGAATCAGCCGGTTCGTCAGGGTCGCCGGGGTGAAGTCGGTGAGAGCCGCGAGCGTGTCGATGTTCGCCCACACCGACCAGTTCAGGCCGCCGGCCGTGCCGACGTTCGGCATGAACTGCCGGCGGCTACCGCCGGCCACCGGGGTCAACGGACCGCACTGGGTCACTCCGGCGTTCAGGGTGAACCGCTCCAGCGCGGCCACCGTCTGTCCGATCAGCAGGCCGCCCTGCGACCAGCGGTAGACGTTCGAGATGCGGCACAGGGACGGGATCCGCGACATGATCGTCGCGATGGGTGTGCCGATGTTCGCCCTGGCTGTGTCGATCATCCCCCGGTAGGACGGGATCAGGTAGGACTCCCGGATCGTCAGCTCCTGCCCGGTGGACCGGCCGTCCGGCACCGGTCGTCCGTCCAGCTCGACAGCCACCGTGTGGGAGTGGGTGGCCGGGCGGATCTGCACGTCGGGCGTCAGACCCGTGATCGGCACGGTGGCCGTGTGGGTCGCCCCCGACAGGTGGGTGAGCGGCGCGGCCGGCTTGACCCGGGCGCCCTGCGCGATGCCGTCGACGATCGTGTACGGGTTGCCGAAGAGCAGGCTGTTCGCGTTGGTGATGGCCAGCAGGGTGAAGGTGCGTGTTCCGTCGGTCCACTGCGAGCCCACGTCGACTGTCGTCTTGCCGTGGTTGGTGACGACGATCTGGTTGCCGACGTTGTAGCCGTGGTTGCCGCCGACGTACGACCAGCCGGTGTTGATCGGGCAGTTGTCGTCGGCGGTGTCATGGATCTTCGTCCCGACGGCGGACATCACCGGCCACACCTGGGCGTCGGTAGCGGTCGAGGGCACCAGGGTGACCTGGGGGAGACCGGCGTGCCACATGCCGACCATCGCCTCGGCGTACGCCAGGTTGGCGGGCATGACCAGGTCACGGGTGCTGTCGAAGCGCGACCGGACGGACATCAGGGCATTGGACCGGTAGACGATCAGCTCGGGCATGTCGGCACCTCCACCGCGAACACGCTGACGACGAACCTCACTGTGCGCCTTCGGAGCGGAGTTGCCCCTTTTCGGTCAGCACCCGGACAGAGTGAATTTTTCGCCGTCGCCGTCACGCCGGCGGTGTTCAGTCGATGAACAGGTGTTCTGGCGTAAACGGGGGTTTTTATGCGCATTTTAATCACCGGCGGAGCCGGTTTCATCGGGTCCAACCTGGCCCGCGCCGCGATGGTCGAGCCCACCATCCGTGGAGTCACCGTTCTCGACGATTTCTCGGTCGGGCTACGGACCAACCTCGACGGGCTGGACGTCGAGCTGATCGAGGGCTCAATCCTGGACCCGGCCGCCCTGGACGCCGCGATGGCAGGCTGCGAGGCGGTGGTCCACCTGGCCGCGCTGCCCAGTGTCCCCCGCTCGCTGAGCGACCCGTTGGCCTCCCACCACGCGAACGCGACCGGCACCCTGATGGTGGTGGAGGCGGCCCGGCGACACCGGGTCGGGCACGTCCTCGTCGCGTCGTCCTCGTCGGTGTACGGCATGAACCCGGCGCTGCCCAAGACCGAGCTGACCTGGACCCGCCCGATGAGCCCGTACGCGGCCAGCAAGCTCGCCACCGAGGCGTACGCCCTGGCCCACCAGGCGTCGTTCGGGCTGCCGACGTTGGCCTTCCGCTTCTTCAACGTGTTCGGCCCGGGGCAGCGCCACGACCACGCGTACGCGGCCGTGATCCCCCGTTTCGTGCACGCCGCGCTGCGCGAGGAACCCGCCGTGGTGCACGGCGACGGGACGCAGTCGCGCGACTTCACCTACGTCGGCACGGTCTGCGACGTCATCGTCGACGCGCTCCGCCGCCGGGTGCACCACCCGCACCCGGTCAACCTCGCCTTCGGCGCCCGGGCCAGCCTGTTGCGGGTCCTCGACGAGCTTGAGTGGTTGTGCGGCAGGCCGATCGCCCGCGAGTACGCGCCGCCGCGAACCGGCGACGTGGCGCACTCCCTGGCCGACAACGCCACGCTGCGGCAGCTGTTCCCGGACGTCGCACCGGTCGCCCGTTCGGAGGGCCTGCGCGCGACCGTCGAGTGGATGGCCGGTCGGTTGGACGCCGAGCGTGCCGTAGCCGCCGCACCTCGGTGACCCGGGCAGCGAGTCGGGCCGTACCGGAGCCGGTGGTCGCGGCGGCGGCGGTCGCGACTGCCGCGCCACCGGCTGGCACCACTGCCGCGCCCGGCGCGCCGACCTCGGCGGCGTCGAAGGATCGGGACCGCACGGTCACCGTGGGCATCGCCGCCGCGATGGTGGCGAAGGGTATCGGCCTGGCCGCCCCCCTGGTCATCACCCCGGCCTGCTTCCGGTTTCTCGGCGACCAGCGGTACGGCCTGTGGATGGCGGTCACCGCCCTCACCGGGATGGCGTGGTTCGCCGATCTGGGGCTGGGCAACGGGCTGCTCACCCGGCTCAGTCACCTGGCCGACGACCCCCGGCAACAGGCCCGGGAGGTCTCCAGCGCGTTCGCCACCCTCGGCGTGGTCGCGGTGGCGCTGCTGGTGGGTCTCGTGCTGGTGGTCCCCGCGGTGCCCTGGGCCGGGCTGTTCAACGTCAGTGACCCGGGTGTCGCCGCGGAGGCGTCCGCCCTGGTCCTGCTCTGCTTCGGCGCCTTCGTGGTCAACATTCCGCTCTCACTGATCCAGCGGATCCAGTACGCCCGCGGCCAGGTGGTACAGAGCAACATCTGGCAGTCGGCCGGGGCGCTGGCGGCCATGGTGGCCGTGCTCGGCACCATCGCCGCCGGGTGGGAACCACTGGCGGTGATCGCCTGCGCGGTGCTGGCCGTGCCGGTGACCAACCTGCTCAACTGCGTGACCTACTTCTGGTTCCAGGATCGCGGGCCGCGGCCCGGCCCGAAACTCGTGCACCGGGCCACCGCCGTCGGTCTGCTCCGGCTGGGTCTGCGGTTCTTCGCACTCACCACGATGTCGGCGATCGCGCTGAACGTGGACAGCCCGCTGGTCGCTAACGTCCTCGGGCCCACCACGGCGGCGCACTACGCGGTGGTGGGAAAGCTGTTCGGCGCCCTGTCGATCTTCGTGGGGCTGGTCGGCATGACGGTCTGGCCGGTCAACGGCGCGGCTCTGGCCCGGGGCGAGGTGGCCTGGGTGCGTCGCAACACGCAACGCATGGTGCTGCTCTACGGCGTGATCGTGGGGACGATCGGGGTCGTGCTGGTCGGCTACGGACACCGGCTGATCGACCTCTGGGTGGGCGGCATCGATCGCGCCGAAATCCCGGTCAGCGTCCTGATCGGGCTGGCGAGCTGGTCCCTTTTGATCGCGGTCACCTCCCCGCTGATCCTGGTGCAGAACAGCATCGGGCTGCTCCGGCCACAGTTCGTCGGCTGGGCCACGTTCCTGCTGCTGGCCACCGCTCTCAAGGTCTGGGCACTGCGGGAGTTCGGGCTCGCCGGTCTGCCGGTGGCGGCCTGCCTCGCCTACGTGCTCACCATGTGGCCGGCCGCGCTGGTGGGGTACCGCCGGGCGCTGCGCAGGGGAGAGCCGACGTGACCGGGGAGTGCCGGGTGCTGCGGGTCGTCGGTGAGCTGAACTTCGGCGGCACCGAGATGCGGACCGCCGAACTGCTGCCCCGGCTCTCCGCCGCCGGCGTCCAGGTGCACCTGGTGACGCTCAGCGACCGGATCGGTCCCGGCCCGCTGGCCGGCGTGGTCGGCCGGCACGGCGGCTCGGTCACCCCGATCCCGCTCGACCTCCGCTTCGTCGCCCGCTTCCTGGGCCTGCTGCGGCGGCTGCGACCGGACGTGGTGCACGTCGACTGCGCCAACTTCTCCGGGGTGCTGCTCGCGCTCGCCGCCCTGTGCGGTGTGCGTGGCCGCGTCGCCCACTTCCGGGGGGACGACAACCAGCACCGCAACCTGCGCCGACGCGTCTACCGCTGGATCTGTGGACGGTTGCTGCGGATCTCCGCCACCGACATCCTCGGCGTCTCGCCCAGCTCGCTCACCTTCGCCTACGATCCGCGCTGGCGCGACGACCCCCGCTGTCAGGTGGTCCTCAACGGACTCGACCTGGACCGGCTCCGCCTACCCAGCCCGGACGACCTACGCGAGTTGATCGGCGCGCGCCCGGCCGAGTTGGTCTGCGTCAGCGTCGGCCGGGCCTCGCCGGAGAAGCGGCGCTCGCTCCTGCCGCCGATCCTCGCCGAGCTGCGGGCCCGGGGAGTGGAGGCGCACGCCGTCCTCGTCGGGCCGGGCGACGACGCCGACGACGAGCGCGTCCGGGTGGCCGCGGCCGCCGCCGGTCTCGCCGACCGGGTGCACCTGCTGGGCCCGCGTGACGACGTGGGCGGGCTGTTGAGCCAGGCCGACGTGGTGATCCACCCGTCCTGCCTGGAAGGGCTGCCCGGGGGCGTGCTGGAGCCCGTCGCGTTGGGCGTCGGGACGGTGGCCGCCGACCTGCCGGGGGTGCGTTTCATCGACGAGCACCTGCCCGGCGTGACCATCGTCGACACCGATGCCGCGCCGCGGCGGTGGGCGAGCGCGGTGTGCGCGGCGGCGGCGTACACCGAGCAGACCTCGGCCTCGGCGGCGGCGGACCGGTTCGCGCGCAGCGTCTTCGCCATCGACACGGCGGCCGCCACCCACCTGACGATCTACCGACGGTGGGCGTCGGCCCGCCCGCACCGCCCGGTGCGACCCCGACCGCCAGCCTTCTCGACACGAGGAGAGAGATGAACGACCAGACGACCGTGATCGGCCGGCAACCACTTCTGGACGCGGGATCGACCGGGCGGGCCGGCCGGCCGCGTCCCCTGCTGGTGGGCGCGTACGCCTTCCCACATGGGGACGCCACATCGAACCGACTGTTGCAGCTCGCCCGGTCCGCCGCGCCCGACGGCACGCAGACGCTTGTCGTCAACGACTGGCCCTGCGAGGTGGCTGTCCCGGCCGGGCAGTCCGGCGTGGCCGGCATCGACCTGGTCACCCTGCGGATCCGGGGTCGGCACCACCTCACCCGCGCGTCGGCCCGGCTGGCCCGACCGCTGCGGGTGCTGCGGGCGGTCCGCCGGGCCGGCGTGGGGCGCGGCGAGGTGAGCGTCGTGCTGTTGCCGATGGCCCTGCTGACCCTCGGCAACTGGGCGACCCTGCGCCTCGTGCTGCGCTGCCCGGTGGTGGTGGACGCCAGCGAGCGCCACGACCGACACCAGTTCCGCCGCGGCTGGCTCACCCCGTACTTCGTCCGGCACCGCTGGTCGACGTTCCTGGCGACCCGGCTCGTCGACCGGGCCACGGCGGTCTCCACCACGTTGGCCGACTACCTGACGGGCCACGGCCTGGACGTGCTGGTGGTGCCGCCGCAGGTGGACTGCGATGAGTTCCGGGCGCCGCAACCACCAGCGATCAGCGACGGCCTGCGCCTGCTCTACGCCGGCACTCCCGGGCGCAAGGACATGCTCGACGTGATCCTGCGGGGGGT
Source organism: Micromonospora sp. NPDC005197 (assembly GCF_040608295.1). Taxonomy (NCBI): domain Bacteria; kingdom Bacillati; phylum Actinomycetota; class Actinomycetes; order Micromonosporales; family Micromonosporaceae; genus Micromonospora; species Micromonospora sp. NPDC005197. The sequence goes on from NZ_JBEXHY010000026.1 coordinate 42,361, forward strand.
CAGCCGGCTCGCCCCGGAGCACCAGCGTCGGGTCAGCCTCACCATCGCCGGGGTCAGCGCCGCGGACGCCGCCGCCCACTCGGACCTGGACGTCGGGGTGCTGGACGCGGTCTCGGCCGACGTGCGGTTCCTCGGTCGCGTCCCGCGCGAGACCGTGCTGACCCTGCTGTCGGAGTCGCACTTCTCGATGCTGGTCCGCCCCTCCGGCGGTTACGCCGCCAGCGGATTTCCGTCCAAGGTGCCGGAGAGTCTCGCCGCCGGATGCCCGGTGCTGCTCAACCACACCAGTGACCTGGCCGCCTACGTGCACGACGGGGTCGAGGGGTTGGTGCTCGACGGCAACGGCCCGGACGATGTCCGGTCGGCGATCGAGCGGGCGCTGCGGCTGCGGGACGAGGAGTGGACGGCGATGAGCGCGGCGGCCCGGTCGCGGGCCCGCGAGTCGTTCGACTACCGGGCCTGGCGGGACCGGGTGAGCGCCTTCGTGACGGCGGGCCGGGACAACTGAGCCGACGCCCCTCGGCTCGACCGCCCTTGGGAAACAGCTAGCGCAGCACGGCGGTGGGTCGGCGCGGCGCCTCGTCGTCGAACACGCCGGCCCGCCGCTGGCGTGCCTCCGCGTGGGGCAGGCCGGCGCGGACGGCGGCGTCCCGGTCGACGGGGTTCCGCTTCTTCGGCAGGTGCAGCAGCGCGGCGGCGACCACGGTCCAGAACACGTACGGGTAGGTCTGGCCGGTGCCGAACATCGCCGACTCGGTGACCTGGATCAGCAGGCCGGTGACGACGAGCCAGACCAGACCCGCGTCGGCCCGGCGTACCGGCGCCCGCAGGACTACCCGCCCGGCGGCCAGCAGCAGCAGTAGCAGCGGCGGCACGGCGGCAAGCCCCAACTCCAGCAGCAACTGGAGGTAGCTGTTGTGCACCACGCTGACGCCGACGGCGCCGAAGAACTCGTCGGCGCTGGCGAGCTCGAACAGGTGGTTCCGCGACGCGTACCCGAAGCCCAGCGTGGGGCGGTTCTGCCACCACAGGTCGATCGTCGCCTGCCACATCTGGGTCCGCCCGTTGGACAGGTCGCCGCCGGTCGGGTCGGTGAAACGCAGCGCGAACTGGCGCATCCAGGGTGCGGCGAAGATGGTGGGCAGCAGGTTCAGCAGCTGTGCCATCAGCAGCAGGGCGGTCACCCCCGCGGCCAGCCGGACCATCCGGCCGAACCCGTAGCGCAGCACCAGCCAGAGCGCGCCGACGAGCACGGCGATCAGCGCGGTACGCGACTGGGACAGCAGGAGGCTGGCGGCGGCCGGCATCATGCCGAGCAGTGCGACGTGCCGCCGGGACTGCCGGTAGACCGCCCAGCCCAACGGGATCGTCAGGGCGCAGACGATGCCGAGCATGTTCGGGTTGTTGAAGAGGCCCTGGAACCGGGTGACGCTGGAGGTCGCCGCGACGAGCGTGCCGTCGGCGAAGCCGATGCCGAGACTGACCACGATGGACGCCGTGAGGACCAGGTAGACCACGTGCAGGTCAGCCATCATGACCGTCCGGTCTGGCCACCGCCGCCGGATGAGGACGTGCACCAGGGCGGCCAGCAGCAGCAGCGCGACACCCCGCTGGAGGGTCTCCATCGGAACCACCGACCAGGCGAAGCTCACCGTGGCGAGGCCGGCCATCGCCCAGAGCGCCGCGACGAACACGCGGGTCCAGACATCGGTGCGGGCCGGCGTTCGGCCCGGTAGGCAGAGCCCCCAGAGGACCAGGCCGGCGACCGCCGCGTACCGGGGATAGAAGCTGGCCTCGACCAGCGCCGGCATATTGGACGAGGCGCAAACCAGGAGGCCCATGGTCAGGGCCAGCATCCACCGCCAGCCGTCCACCCGCCGGGTGAAGGCGAGCAGCAGCACCAGCGCCACCAACCCGGTCGCGACCAACGGGACGGTGATGGCCGCGATGGTGGTGACCACCACGAGACACGCCGCGCCGACGAGCAGGCCCAGTTGGCCTATCCGGTTTCCCACGTGATGTCCTTCGAAGTCCGGCCGCTGGCGATGCCGGCGGTCGTCGGGTGGACAGCCCTCAGCGAGGCGCGTCCTGTAGGCCCGGTTGGGCCGGTTCGACAGCCCAGCGGGCCCTGGCGGCGTGCATCGCCCGGATCATGTCCGGCCAGTTCGGTGGCCGATAGCCGGTGGCCTGGGCGAGAGCGTCCGCGTTCATCGACCGGTCGCAGGTGAACTGGTCGTCCGGCACGATGTCGCCGGGCCACCCGTACACCTCGGCGATCAGGCGGAGCAGGTCGTACTTGGAGATCGGCTCGGCGGCCACGTGGTAGAGCCCGGTCAGCTCCGTGCGGGGCAGGATCACCGTCCGGAGCAGGCAGGCGAACTCGACTGTCGTCACGCCGCTGTAGACGGCCCGGGTGAAGCCGCGTACCTGCCCGCGCTGGGAGAGGAACCAGTCCACAAGCGAGCGGTTTGTGACCAGCTCGTGCCCGATGATCGACGTGCGGAGGGTGAGCGCGGAACCGCCACGCGCCTCACCCAGCAGCTTGGACCGCCCGTAGAGGTCGGGTGGGTCCGGCAGGTCGTCCTCGACGTAGCCGCCCCGCCGACCGGAGAAGACGCAGTCGGTGCTGACGTGGATCAGGCGGCTGCCGAGTTGCCCGCAGGCGTCGGCGAGCAGGTGCGGGAAGAGCGCGTTGAGCGTGACCGTCTGCACCGCGTCCTGCACGTCCGGGCGTTGCTTGATCACACCCACGCAGTTGACCACGACGTCCGGCCGCAGGTCCTCGATAAGCTGCCGGAGCTGGCCGAACCGGGTCGCGTCGACGGCCGGGGTGATCCGGTCGAGCAGGCGCCGGGGGTACCACCCCGCGCGGTCCTCGATGCTCCGGGCGACGCCGTGGACGTCGAGGTCCGGAGCATCGCTGAGCTCGCGGATGACCGCGTGGCCGAGCATGCCGGTGACGCCGACGACGAGGACCCGTCGCGTCGGGCGCGGCTCCTCCTCGCCGGGACCGCTGCGTCGGCGGGGGACCAGCTCCGGTCGCTGGCCACCGGTACCGGTGCTCATGCCGTTACGACCGCCGCCGCCGCGGCCTCCACCTGCGCCCGCACCTCGGGCAGCGTCAGCAGCAGCGCCTCGATCTCCGGTACGGACAGCCGCCGGGCGTTGTGCGAGTGGAAGTCGGCCAGGTTGCCGCTCTCGACGTCACCCTCCTCGAAGTAGAGGGAGTAGTTGAGGTCGCGACTGTCCACCGGCACCCGGAGGAACTCGCCGAGATCCTCGACGTGGGCGAGCTCCTCGCGGCTGGCCAGGGTCTCGTACAGCTTCTCCCCGTGCCGGATGCCGAGCACGTTGAACTTCGCCGGGACCCGGAACAGGTTGCACAGCGCGGTGGCCAGATCGCCGATGGTGCAGGCGTCGGCCTTGCGGATGAAGACGTCACCCGGCTGGCCGTACCGGAAGGCGTGCTCCACCAGGTCGACCGACTGCGGCAGGGACATCAGGAACCGGGTCATCGACGGCTCGGTGACCGTCGGCAGCCCGCCCCGCAGGATCTGGTCGATGAACAGCGGGATCACCGATCCGCGCGAGTACATGACGTTGCCGTAGCGCACGCAGCAGACCCGGGTACGGGCGTGGGGATTGTTGCGGGAGTGCGCCTGCGCGACCTTCTCCATGAGGGCCTTGGTCATGCCCATCGCGTTGACCGGATAGACGGCCTTGTCGGTGCTCAGCAGCACCAGCGCCTCGACGCCGACCCGCTCGCAGGCGTCCACCACGTTCGCGCTGCCGAGCACATTGGTGCGCACGGCCTCCATCGGGAAGAACTCGCACGAGGGAACCTGCTTGAGAGCCGCGGCGTGAAAGACGAACTCCATTCCCCGCGCGGCCTTGAGTACGCTGTCGTAGTCCCGGACGTCGCCGACGTAGTAGCGGACCCGGTCGTCACCGAGGCGGTGCCGCATCGCGTCCTGTTTCGACTCGTCACGGCTGAATACGCGCACCTCGGCGGCCCCGGCGTCGAGCAGTCGGGAGACCATCGTCTGGCCGAAGGATCCGGTGCCACCGGTGATCAGGAATCGCCGGTCCGAAAGCGAGGAAACCACATCTTCTCCTGCCTGTTTCCCGGGGTGCCGTCCTCGGGAAACGGATTCTCGTCGAACGCGACCCTACGCGTGCACAAGAGACGCCGTGACCTCTTCCGGCAAAAGGAGTTCGAGTCGCGTTCGCTGTTCTCAACCGCCCCGCCGACAAATATGTGAACCGCGCTCGGTGCTGTCGAAGTGGCTGTTCGGCTTCCATTGTCGACGCGCCTGAACCGCTTATCGTGAAAGTCGGAGTTGGCGCTTGGAAAAGCTGGTATGCGTACTCCATGCCAAAAGTTGCTCTCCACGCGGCGCACCCGCGCGCCGGTGCTTCCGACCTGACGACCGGTCGGGAAACACCTCCGGACGGCACTACGACACGGCGACCCTACGATCGCTGGAAGCGGCTGCTCGACGTCCTCGGCGCTCTTCTCGTCCTGCTGCTCGGCGCTCCCGTGCTGGCGCTGGTGGCCCTGGTCGTGCTGGTGGCGCACGGGCGGCCGGTGCTGTTCCGGCACACCCGCCCCGGGCTGCACGGCAAGCTGTTCGAGGTGGTCAAGTTCCGGACGATGCGCCACCCCGACCCGGACCGGGGGCTGGTGAGCGACGCGGACCGCCTGACCCGGGTGGGCCGCTGGCTGCGGGCCAGCAGCCTCGACGAGTTGCCGGAGTTCTGGAACGTGCTGCGGGGCGAGATGAGCGTGGTCGGTCCCCGCCCGCACCTCGTCCGCTACCTCAGCCTCTACAACTCCGAACAGGCCCGTCGGCACGACGTGCGACCGGGCATCACCGGGCTGGCCCAGGTACGCGGCCGTAACGCGCTGGACTGGGGCGCGAAGTTCGCCTACGACGTCGAGTACGTCGACCGCCGGTCCTTCCTGCTGGACCTGCGGATCGTCCTGGCCACCGTCTGGGTGGTGCTCAGCCGCCAGGGAATCTCCGCGCCGGGGGCGGCCACCTGGCACGAGTTCACCGGCAACCCGCCCGCGCGGGCGACCGCCGACCACGACTCCGCCCACCGGCGATGAACCGGGTCCTGCTGTTGGGCGCCGGTGGATTCCTCGGCCGGCACATCCGGACGGCGCTGGCCGCCCACACCACCGTCCGGTCGATCACCCGGGCGGAGTGTGACCTGGTCCGGATCGAGCTGCGCGACCTGACCGCGCTGGTCGCCCGGGAGCGACCGGACACGGTGGTGACGGCGGCCGGACGGATCGTCGGCTCCGGGTACGACTTCGTGCAGGCGCACGTCGTGGCCACCGCGAAACTGATCGAGGCGGTGGCCGCCGCCGCCCCCGGTGCCCGCCTGATCCGCATCGGCTCGGCCGCCGAGTACGGCACCGTGCCGCACGGCCTCGCCGTCACCGAGGAGTACCCGGGCACACCCGTCAGCGAGTACGGGCTCAGCCACCTGGCCGCCACCCGGTTGGCGGAGCTGGCGGGCGGGGCCGGCCGACTCGACACGATGGTGTTGCGGATCTTCAACCCGGTCGGCCCGGGAATGCCGCCGGGCAACGTGCTCACTCGGGTGACCGCGATGGTGAGGTCGGCGGTCGCCACCGGAACGGAGGAGATCGCCGTGGGCCTGCACGACACGTACCGGGACTTCGTCGACGTGCGGGACGTCGCCACGGCGGTCCTCGCCGCCGCGCACTGCCGGCCGGGGCCCGCGCGGGTCTTCAACGTGGGCAGCGGAAAGGCGGTGGCGACGCGCGACGTCGTCCAACTGCTGGCCGAGGTGTCCGGCTTCTCCGGTGACATCCGCGACGGCAGCTTCGCGCCGGATGCCAGCCGCTCGGCCGCCGTGCCCTGGATGTGCGCCGACATCGAACGCGCGAACCGGGTGCTCGGGTGGGCGCCCGCGTACGACCTCGGTGAGTCGCTGACCACGCTGTGGCAGGCAGACGGCGAGCAGTCCACCCGCCCCGTCGCCGGCTCAGCGGCACGGTGAGGCCCATGCGGATCGGCCTGCTCACCCAGTGGTTCGACCCGGAGCCGGGCGCCGCCGCCCTCCCCGGAATGCTCGCCCGGGCCCTCGCCCACCGGGGGCACGAGGTCCAGGTCCTCACCGGCTTCCCCAACTACCCCACCGGCGAGTTGGCGCCCGGCTACCGGGTGACCCGCCGACTCGACGAGGTCGACGGGCCGACCCGGATCCGCCGGGTGGCCCTCTATCCCAGCCACGACCGTTCCGCGCTGCGACGGATGGCCAACTACGGCTCGTTCGCCGCCTCCGCGCTGGTCTCCGGCACGTCGGCGCTGCGCGGCCTGGACGCCCTCTGGGTCGGGAACTCACCGATCAGCGTGGCGGTGCCGATGTGGTTCACCCGGTACGTGCAGCGGGTGCCGGTGCTGCTGCACGTGCTGGACCTGTGGCCCGACAGCGCGGTGGCCAGCGGCTTCCTCGGCACCGACCGGGTGTCACGGATGATCGAGCGGGGAATGGCCGGCTGGTGCGGTGGGATGTACCGCAGCGCCGGCCGGATCGCGTACGTCTCGCCCGGTGCCGCCGACCTGCTCGCCAGCCGGGGCGTACCCCGGGAGAAGCTCGTCCACATTCCAGTGTGGGCCGACGAGACACCGCGTACCAGCGTCGCGGACCTGCGCGCCGAACTCGGGCTCCGCGACGACCAGGTGGTGCTGGTGTACGCCGGCACGCTGGGCGAGGCGCAGGGGCTCGACCCACTCATCGACGCCTGCGCCCGGCTCCGCGACCCGCGGCTGGTCTGCCTGATCGCCGGCTCCGGAACCACCGAGGAGCGGCTACGACGCCGGGCCGAGGAAGCGAACGTGACACACGTGCGGTTCCTCGGGCGGGTGCCCCGGGAACGGATGCCCGCGCTGATGGCCACCGGTGACGCGCACTACGTGAGCCTGCGGCCCGGCGGCATGTCGGCGTACACGATGCCGAGCAAGGTGCAGGCCACCCTCGCCGCCGGGCGGGCCCTGCTGGTCGCCGCGGAGGGGGACGCCGCCGCCGTCGCACGGGACAGCGGGGCGGGCATCACCGCGCGACCGGGTGACCCCGACTCGATCGCCGATGCCCTGCGGGAACTCTGCGACCTGGGCCGGGAGAAGCTTGAGCTGCTCGGTCAGGCCGGTCGGGCGCACTACGACCGGGTCTTCTCCCTTGCCGCCGGCGCCGAGCGGGTCGAGCGGGCGCTGCGCGAGGCGATGGAGAGTCACCGGCGGCGCTGACCCCGGTGCAGCAGTCTCCGACCAGGCCGAGGCGCACGTTGTGACCTCGGCCTTGTGCAGCTCCCGGTCACGACGGAGCGAGCTGTAGAGTCGCGACGGCCGGTCGGGCGAGGGAAGCGCCGGCCGGACCGGCGAGGGGATGGCGCGTGCTGCACCTGAGGGTGATCACCCCGGAGAGCAGATCGACGGAGGTCGTCGACCTGCTCTCCGCAGAGGCGGGGGTGACTCACCTCGCTGTGCTGCCTGGTGCCGCCCGGCAACCGCAGGGTGATCTCATCCTCTGCGACGTGGTGCGGGAGAGCGCCGACCGCGTGCTGCGGGAGTTGCGGCGGATCGGCGTGGACACCAGCGGCGGCATCGCGGCCGAGGACATCGAGCTGACCATCTCCGCGGCGGCCGACCGGGCGGCGGACCGGGCACCGGGCAGTGGCGCGGACGCGGTGGTCTGGGACGAGATCGCCGCGAAGACCGGCGAGCAGACGGAACTGTCCGGCACGTACCTCGTACTGATCGTGGTGGCCACCATGATCGCCGGCATCGGGGTGCTGCTGGACCAGCCGATTCTCATCGTCGGGGCGATGGTCGTCGGTCCGGAGTTCGGCCCCCTCGCCGCGCTGTGCGTGGCGTTGCTGCGCCGCCGGCTCGGGGTGATCGGCCGCTCGGTGCAGGCTCTCGTGGTCGGCTTCCTGGCGGCCATGGTGGCGACCGTGCTGAGCACCTGGGCGCTGACCGCAGCCGGCCTGGTCAGTCGGGAGATGCTGCTCGCCGAACGCCCGCTCACCGACTTCATCTGGCGGCCGGACGCGCTGTCCTGGGTGGTCGGTCTACTCGCCGGCGTGGCCGGGATGCTCTCGTTGACGTCGAAGAAGTCGGGCAGCCTGGTCGGGGTGCTGATCTCGGTGACCACGGTCCCGGCCGCGGCGAACGTGGCGGTCGCCGCCGCCTACGGCGTATGGGACGAAGCGGGCGGCTCGGCACTCCAACTGGTGATCAACCTGAGTGCGATCGTCCTGGCCGGACTGCTCACCCTCATGGTGCAGCAGGTCTGGTGGTGGGGTCTGGCTCGCCGGTCCCGTCGTCAAGTAACCGGGTGAGCAGGGTCCGCAACGGGATCGACTCGCCGTCGCGGCCACCGGCCCCCACCACCAACGGCGCCGGGCTGGGCTCCGGGTCAGCGCCGAACAGCCGGGCCCGCAGACCGCCCGGCACGGTCAGCAGGTGGAACCGGCCGGACACGTCCACCGCCCGGGTCTCGGCCCGGTCGACGTACCAGCCGGTCAGCCGGGTCCGGTAGCGCCCGCGCCCGTCGTAACCCCGGGCGACCAGGCGCGTGGTGGGCAGCCCGCACCGGGTGGCCTCGGCCACGAACCAGGCCACCAGCTCCGCGGCCTGCGCCTGCTCGGCGGCCCGCCGCCGCGCGTCCGCGTCGGCGTGCGCCCGCACCGCGCGCTGCTGCCGCTCCCGCCACTCGCGGCCGTCGTCCTCACCCACGAGCCGACGGTACGCCCCGACTCAGTCGAGCACGGCCCGCAGGGTGTGCCGGGCGATGTCGGCCATCACCGGGTTGGTGTCGACGTAGTACGGCAGCGCGTTGATCGCCTGCGCCAGGGCCCAGCCGCGCCCCCGCTCCCAGGTGGCGTCGTCCACGCCCAACGCCCGCCGGTACGTCTCCCGCGACCCGGGGTCCAACAGGTTCCACGCCGGCATCAGATCCACCGCGGGGTCGCCGACCTGGACCAACTCCAGGTCGATGACCGCGGCCAGCCGCCCATCGCGCACGAGCAGGTTGCCCGGCATCAGGTCGGCGTGGATCCATACGTCGACCGGGTCGTCCCGGCGCGCGTCCCGGCACCGGTCCCACACCTCGGCGAGCGCGGCGGTGTCGGTGAGTTCGCCGCTGACGGCGAGGGCTGCCCGTACGTCGGCATCCTGGTCCGCCAGGGGCCCGCCCCGGCCGAACCCCGGCCACGACCGTCCGCCGGTGTCGACGCCGTGCAGGGCGACCACGACGGTGGCCAGGTCACGGGCGAAGACGTCCGGGTCGTCGATCCGATCGGGCTGGGCCGTCTCCCCGGGAATGAACCGGTACGCCGTCCACCACCCGGGGTACCCGTCACCCGGCGCACCGAGGGCGAGCGGTTCGGGCACCGCGATCGGCAGGTGCGCGGCGAGCAGCACAGCGTGTTCCTGCTCCTGCCGCAGCGTGTCGCGCAGCGCGGGGTCGGCGGAGGGGCGCAGCGGAAACCGCAGCACGAATTCCGTGCCGAGCCGGAACAGGGCGTTCACGGTGCCGGCCGAACGGAGGGGGCGCACCGGCAGACCTCGCCAGCGCGGAAACTGTTCGGCCACCAGCGCGGCAACCACGTCCGCGCTCACGTCCACCTGGTCGGCATGCATTCGCACCGCGAGATCATCACCCAGAAGCCCGCCGACACGCGACCCGTTTCCCGCCCGCCGCTGGCTGACACGGTCCCCGCCGCTGGCTGACACGGTCACGGATGGCTCGGCACCCGACCTTCGAACGCCCCCTGTCGAGCTGCCCCAGATCTGGGGCGGGCTCGCCTGGACAGGCCGACAACTCCAGATCTTGGACAGTTTCCGTCCGCGCCGAACGGAAACTGTCCAAGATCTGCACCGAAACCGGGAGCCGCAGGCGCCCAGCCAGGCCGTGGGTCGGGCGGGCGGTTGGGGGCGTGGGGCAGCTCGCGCGCCCCACCGGTGGGGCAGCTCGACAGTGCCCGCCGATGGCCCGGCGAGTCGGTCACCGCGCGACCGGGCTCGGGAGGCGCCGAGGATGACCGCCCCTGCGGGGCATCCCCGGCGCTTCCTCGCGCTGGCTGACGGATCAGGCCAATCCTGCGCGGCGCAGAGCCTCCGCCATCGCGTCGTTCGCTGGCGCCGGCGCGCCCTGCCGCTGCTGCCCGCCCCGTGTGCCCTGGCCGCCGCGACCGCCGGACCCGCCGCGACCGCCGGACCCGCCCTGGCCGCCGCCGGACCCGCCGCGACCGCCGGACCCGACCTGGCCGCCACCGGACCCGCCGCGACCGTCCTGTCCGCCGCGTCCACCCTGCGGTCCGCGCTGCGCTGGGCCGCCGCGGCCCTCCTGGCTCGTCCGGCCGCCGCCACCGGCGGCGGGCTCGTCCTCCAGGCGCAGGGTCAGCGAGATCCGCTTACGCGGTACGTCCACGTCGAGAACCCGGACCTTGACCACGTCGCCGGACTTGACCACCTCGCGGGGGTCCTTGACGAAGGTCCGGGACATCGCCGACACGTGCACCAGACCGTCCTGGTGGACCCCGACGTCGACGAACGCGCCGAAGGCGGCCACGTTGGTGACCACACCCTCCAGCACCATGCCCGGCGTCAGGTCACCGATCTTCTCCACGCCTTCGACGAAGGTGGCGGTGCGGAACTCCGGTCGCGGGTCGCGGCCCGGCTTCTCCAACTCGGCGAGGATGTCGGTGACGGTGGGCAGGCCGAACCGGTCGTCGACGAAGTCGGTGGCCCGCAGCCCGCGCAGGATCGCGCTCCGGCCGATCACCGAGCGCAGGTCCTGACCGGTGCTGGCGAGGATGCGCCGCACCACCGGGTACGCCTCGGGGTGCACGCTGGAGGAGTCCAGCGGGTCGTCGCCGTCGGGGATGCGCAGGAAGCCGGCGCACTGCTCGAACGCCTTCGGCCCGAGCCGGGCCACCTTCTTCAGCTCGGTCCGCGAGCGGAACGGCCCGTTGGCGTCCCGGTGCAGCACGATGTTCTCGGCCAGCCCGGCCCCGATCCCGGAAACCCGGGTCAGCAGCGGCGCGGAGGCCGTGTTGACGTCCACGCCGACCGCGTTGACGCAGTCCTCCACGACCGCGTCCAGCGACCGGGACAGCTTCACCTCGGACAGGTCGTGCTGGTACTGCCCGACGCCGATCGAGCGTGGGTCGATCTTGACCAGCTCGGCGAGCGGGTCCTGGAGGCGGCGGGCGATGGAGACCGCGCCGCGCAGCGACACGTCCATCCCCGGCAGCTCCTGTGAGGCGTACGCGGACGCGGAGTAGACCGAAGCGCCGGCCTCGGACACCATCACCTTGGTCAGGTTGAGCTGCGGGTGCCGCTTGATCAGGTCGCCGGCCAGCTTGTCGGTCTCCCGCGAGGCGGTGCCGTTGCCGATCGCGACCAGCTCCACCCCGTGCGCCCCGGCCAGCCGGGCCAGGGTCTCGATCGACGCGTCCCACTGTCGACGTGGCTCGTGCGGGTAGATCGTGTCGGTGGCGAGCACCTTGCCGGTGGCGTCCACCACTGCCACCTTCACCCCGGTGCGCAGGCCCGGGTCCAGTCCCATCGTGGGCCGGGTGCCGGCCGGCGCGGCCAGCAGCAGGTCACGCAGGTTGGTGGCGAAGACCCGTACGGCCTCCTCCTCGGCCGCCTGCCACAGCCGCATCCGCAGGTCGGCCCCGAGGTGGATGAGGATCCGGGTACGCCACGCCCAGCGGACCGTGTCGGCCAGCCAGCGGTCGGCCGGGCGGCCGGCGTCGGACACCCCGAACCGACCGGCGATCACCGCCTCGTACCGGCTCGGGCCCGTCGGCACGGCGTCCGCCTCGCCGGCCTCCTCGGGTTCCATGGTCAGGTCGAGCACGCCCTCCTTCTCGCCCCGCAACATCGCCAGGATCCGGTGCGAGGGCAGCTTCGGGTACGGCTCGGAGAAGTCGAAGTAGTCGGAGAACTTGGCGCCGGCCGTCTCCTGACCCTCGCGTACCCGCGACACCAGACGGCCCCGCGACCACATCTGCTCGCGCAGCGTGCCGATCAGGTCGGCGTCCTCGGCGAAGGTCTCGATGAGGATCGCCCGCGCGCCCTCCAGCGCGGCGGCGGCGTCGGCGACACCCTTGTCCGCGTCGACGAACCCGGCGGCCGTGGCCCGCGGATCCTGGCTCGGGTCGGCCAGCAGCGTCTCGGCCAGCGGCGCCAACCCGGCCTCGCGGGCGATCTGTGCCCGGGTCCGCCGCTTCGGCTTGTACGGCAGGTAGATGTCCTCCAGCCGCGACTTCGAGTCGGCGGCCATGATCTGCGCTTCCAGGGCCTCGTCCAGCTTGCCCTGGCTGCGGATCGACTCCAGCACGGCGGCCCGCCGCTCGTCCAGCTCCCGCAGGTAGCGCAGCCGCTCCTCCAGGGTGCGCAGCTGGGTGTCGTCGAGCAGGCCGGTGGCCTCCTTGCGGTAGCGGGCGATGAACGGCACTGTGGCGCCGCCGTCGAGCAGCTCCACGGCCGCCCGCACCTGACGCTCGGCCACGCCGAGCTCGTCGGCGATCCGCTGATGAACAGACTGGGTCACGATCTCGATCCGCCTTCGGGAGTGGGTACCGCCTGCATTGTGCCGGGCGCCCCCGGCCGCTGTCGCCGCGCCCGGCCGGGTACACCGTCTCGCCCACCGCGCCCGTCCGGGTTGATCCGTCGACAACCCCCGCCGGGCCTGCGCTAGCGTGGCGATCATGGAATCACCTGCGGAGCCGCGCGCCCGGCGGCTCTTCGGCGGCAGCGCCCGGGCCCTCGGCGACCTCACGGCCAACCCGTTCCGCGCCGACCGGGACCGGATCGTCGGCTCGCCGTTCTTCGCCCGGCTCGGCGGGGTCACCCAGGTGATCAGCCCGGTCGGTTCCGGGTTGCTGGTGCACAACCGGCTCACGCACAGCCTGAAGGTCGCCCAGGTGGCCCGGGCGATCGCCGAGCGCCTGACGGCCGACGACAGGTGGCGCGGCCTGCTGGACAAGCTCGGCGGCTGCGACCCCGACGTGGTGGAGGCCGCGGCGCTCGCCCACGACCTCGGCCACCCGCCGTTCGGGCACCTGGGGGAGCGGGTGCTCGACCGGCTGGCCCGCCAGCGCCTCGGCCTCGCCGACGGGTTCGAGGGCAACGCCCAGTCGTACCGGATCGTCACGAGCACCGAGATCCGGGGCGCGGCCACCACCGGGTTGGACCTGACCGCCGCGGTCCGCGCGGCGATGCTGAAGTACCCGTGGACGCGGCTGGACTACCCCGACCCGCACCCGCGCCTGCTGGACCCGCCGCCCCGCGGCGCCACCCCGCCGCCGGACGACCCGGAGAGCGGCTCGTTGAAGTTCGGGGCGTACCGGACCGAGCTGGACGACCTGCGGCAGGCTCGGGAGCCGTTCGCCGGCCGCATCCCGGACTGGCAGCAGACCGTGGAGGCGTCCGTCATGGACACCGCCGACGACATCGCGTACGCCATCCACGACGTGGAGGACTTCTACCGGGTCGGTGTGCTCCAGCAGGGTGCGGTGTCGGCCGAGCTGATGGCCTGGCAGCGCGAGAGCGGGCACTTCCGGGCGATCACCGACGCCGCGCTGGCCACCGCCTCCCGGCGGCCCGGTGCCGCCATCGAGCGGCTGCGTCGGCAGCTGCACCGCAAGGACGCCTGGATCGCCGACGACGACGCGTTCGCCGCCGCCGTCGAGCACGTCCGCGAGGAGTTGGTGGACGGGCTGCTGGCGATGCCGTTCGACGGCTCGATCGAGGCGGAACAGTACGTGTCGCGGTTCTCCGCCCGCTGGTCCACCCGCTTCGTCGAGGCGATCACGGTGACCGACCAGCCGTCGGTGCGCTCCGGGTACGTGCTGCTCGGCTGCGCGCAGTGGCACGAGGTGCAGGTGCTCAAGTTCGTCCACCACCGGTTCGTGCTGGCCCGCCCCGATCTGGCCCTGCACCAGCGTGGTCAGGCCCGGCTGCTGGGCACCCTCGTCGAGGCGCTGTGGGAGTGGCTGCTCGACCCGGAGGAGGAGTCCCGGCTGCCCCGCCGGCTGCACGACCTGGTCGAGCTGGCCGAGGCGGAGCTGCACCCGCGTACGCCGCACCGGATCGGCCGCGCCCGGGGCCGCGCCATCGTGGACTTCGTCGCGCAGCTCACCGACGGCCAGGCGGTCGCGATGCTGGACGCGCTCTCCGGCCGCTCCGGCGCGCTCTGGACGGACGCCTTCGTGCTCTGACCCGACCGTCAGGCCGGGCCCGCGCTGGCCTGACGACGTCAGGCCGGGCCTGCGCTGGCCTGACGACGTCAGGCGACGGACTGCCACCACCCGTCGACGGCGGGCGGGTCGTCGACGACCACCCGCTCGCCGGGGCGGGGCACGGCCAGCCGGACGTCGCGGGCCTTCGCCTCGGCCCACAGCCGGTTCACCGGCTCGGACCAGTCGTGCAGGGCCAGGTTGAACGTCGCCCAGTGCACCGGGATGAACAGCCCGCCGCGCAGGTCCAGGTGGGCGTCGACCGCCTCCTCCGGGAACATGTGGATGGTCGGCCACGCCCGGTCGTACGCGCCGATCTGCATCAGCGTCACGTCGAACGGCCCGTGTTCCGCGCCGATCGCCGCGTACCCGGCGAAGTAGCCGGAGTCGCCGGTGTAGAAGACCTTGCGTCGGGTCCCGGCGACCACCCAGGAACTCCAGAGTGTGCCGTCGCGACGCAGCCCTCGGCCGGAGAAGTGCTGGGCGGCGGTGGCGGTGATCTCCAACCCGTCGACCCGGTGCGACTCGGACCAGTCCAGCTCGATGATCCGCTCGGCGGGCACACCCCACCGGTCCAGGTGGGCGCCCACCCCGAGCGGCACCACGAACGGTGCCGACTGCCCGGCCACCAGCGCCCGCACGGTGGGCATGTCCAGGTGGTCGTAGTGGTCGTGGGAGATCAGGATGGCGTCCAGCGGGGGAAGCTCGTCCAGGCGTACCGGCGGCTCGTGCAGCCGGCGCGGCCCGACCAGCCCGGACGGCGAGCAGCGGTCACTCCACACCGGGTCGAGCAGGACCCGCCGACCCTCGATCTCGATGAGCGCCGAGGCGTGGCCGTACCAGACGATGTTCAGCTCGTCGGCGGTGTCGGCGGCCGGCGACGCGCTGGGGCGCGACAGCGGCACGGGCGCGGTGGGCCGCCGCTTCTGCTTTCCGAAGATCAGCTCCCGGACCAGGTTGCGACCCGGCTCGGCGACCATCGTGCGGGTGTCGGCCTGGTTGTGGAAGGTCCCGTCGCGAAACTGTGGCGAGCGGGCCGCCCGTTCGGCGCGGGCGCCGGCGAGCCGGCCGCCGAGCGCCGCGGGCACGTCCCGGGCCACCCAGGCCAGGCCGGCGAGCGCGGCCAGCCCTGCCGTTCCCCGCATCCGTCGCCCGAGCGACCGTTGCCCGTCAGTGCGTTCCGCTGGCGCCATCGCCGTCCCTCCGCCGTGTCCCGCACTACACGGTAGTTCCCCCGGGCGGTTCCCGCCCCGGCGGTCGCCCGCACCGGGCCGGTCGTCACCCGACGACCGACCCGGCAGCGGGATCAGCCGCCGTTGCTGGGTCGGCGGGCGGTCGTCCGGTACGCCGTGCCGGTGCCGCCGAGACGGTCCACCGCCGCCAGGAACTTCGGACCCATGGCGGCCCGGGCCTGCACCGCCGGGTGGGTCGCGCCGAAGTTGTCCGGGTCGGCCTGCCCGTCGGCGAAGAGCGCGTAGGTCAGCACCGCCGCGCCGGACCGGTCGAAGATCACCCCGGCCTCGTGCCGGGCGTCGGCGAACCAGCCCGCCTTGGTGGCGATCCGGGCCCGCTCGTCCGACGACATGGTGCGCCGGATGCCGTCGGTGAAGGCCACCGGGGAGCGCAGCAACCCGAGCAGGTACGCCGTCGAGGCCGGCGACAGCAGCGTGCCGGCGACCAGGGCGCGTAGCAGGTCGTGGGTCTCCCGGGGGGTGCTGGTGCCGAGGAAGAACCGGTTCGGGTTGGCCACCGGCTCGACCTGGGTGGTCGGGAAACCCTTGCCCACCAGGATCGAGTTGATCTCGGCGGCAGGGGCGACCAGCCCGCACAACCGCACCGCCGTGTCGTCGGAGACGGTCAGCAGGTTGGCCAGCACGTGCCCGATGGTCACGCTGCTGGGGTACACGCCGTCCAGGCTGAAGATGCCATCGCCACCCGGCACCACGATCGAGGCGGTCACCTCGACCCGCTGGTCCAGCGCCAGCAGCCCGCGGTCCACCTTGTCCAACACCGCCGTGGCCACCGCGATCTTGTTGACGCTGTACGCCTCGATCCGCCGGTCCGCGTCCGCCGTCACCGCGACGACCGGCGGGCCCGCCGGGTCGGCCACACTGACGTACGCCTGCCAGTTGCCACCGGCCTCGGTGCTGTACCGGGTGAAGGCGGCGGCGACCCGGTTGGCAGCCCGGGCCGGGGTGGTCGGTGCCGCCTCGGTGCTCTCAGCGGCGCTGGCCGGAGCGGCCGCGCCGAGCACCGTACCGGCAGTGGCCACTGTGCCCAGTCCGAGTGCCGTCCTGCGGTTCAGTCGGAGGGTCAATCGTCTCTCCCATCGTGGGGCGCCGGAGCGCTTGCCGGCCCACCACCCTAGGCGAGTTGATCGACGCACGATGCCCCCAGAGAAGTCCCGAACGATCCCGAACAGGTCAGCCGTGCCGTCGGCGCAGCACGGCGCCGACCACGTCGGCGGCCGCCCCGCGAAGCCGCGCGGCCGGCCCGCGAGGCTGCACTGCCGGGCCGGACCTGGCGCGGACGAACTGCCGCGGGTCGGGCAGGTGGCCGCCGCGGACCGACTCGCCGGCCGGGTTCGGGGCGAAGACCGTGCCGTCGTGCGCCGGGACCGGCCGCCCGCTCAGGCCGGCCAGCCGCATCAACGGCCCGACCAGCACGTCGTAGACGCCCGGCAGCACCGTGAAACCGGCCCGCAGCACCACGTTCAGCCGGCCCACCGACACCTCCCGACTGGGACGGTCCACACAGTCGACGATGGCCCGGGCCACCCGCTGCGGCCCGGCGACCGGCGGTGGGGGCCGGCCGACCCGACCGAGGTAATTGGCCGCCTGCTGGTACACCGGAGTGTCCACACTGCCCGGATTGACCAGGCACAGCCGGATCTCCGGGCTGTCCCGCAGCTCCTGCTGGATCGTCCGGGCCAACCCCTGCAACCCCCACTTGCTGGTCACGTAGGCGCTCATGTACGGAGCGGTGATGTGCCCGAGCACCGACCCGGTGAGGATCAGCGTGCCGGCGCCGGTGGCCCGGAAGTGCCGCAGCGCCACCCGGGCCGCACCCGCGGCGGCCAGCAGATCGGTCCGCACCACCTGCTCGAACACCCGCTCCGGCACCTCGTCGAAGCGCCCGTAGGCCATCACCGCCGCGGTGTGCACCCAGACGTCGATGCGGCCGAACCGCTCGATCGCCGCCTCCGCCAGCGCCTCCAGCGCGCCCGCCTCGGTGACGTCCGTCGGTACGGTCAGAACCTCGACGTCGGCGCACTCCGCGCGTACCTCGGCAAGGGTCTGCGGCGCGCGGGCCGCGAGCACCAGGCGGTCGCCGCGCTCGGCGAACGCCCGGGCCGTCGCCCGGCCGATTCCGCTGGTCGCGCCCGCGACCACCACCACCCGGCTCATGGTGCGAGCACGACCTTGATGCAGCCGTCCTCCTTCTTCTGAAACATGTCGTACGCCCGGGGCGCCTCGCTCAGCGGCAGCCGGTGGGTGCGCAGGTCCTCCACGCCCAGGGGGTCGTCGTCGCCGGAGAGCAGCGGCAGGATCTCGTCGGTCCACCGGCGGACATGGCACTGCCCCATGCGCAACTGGATGCCCCGGTCGAACATCTCCATCATCGGCATCGGGTCGGCCTCGCCGCCGTAGACGCCGGAGAGCGACACGGTGCCGCCGCGACGGACCGCCTTCACGGCGGCGTGCAGGACGGCGAGCCGGTCCGTGCCGACCCGGTCGGTCATCGTCTGGGCGAGCTTGTCCGGCAGCAGCCCGACGGCCGCGTGGGCCAGCTTTCCGACCGGCGAGCCGTGCGCCTCCATGCCGACCGCGTCGATGACGGCGTCCGGCCCGCGCCCGTCGACCAGGTCGATCAGCGCGCCCGGCACGTCGGACAACTCGCGGACGTCGAGCACCTCGATCCCGTGCCGGCGAGCCAGCTCCAACCGCTCGGGCACCAGGTCCAGTCCGATGACCCGGCCGGCGCCGAGGTGACGGCCGATCCGGGCGCAGAACTGGCCGACCGGCCCCAGCCCGAAGACGGCCAGGGTCCCGCCCGGTGGCGTGTCCGCGTACCTCACCGCCTGCCAGGCCGTGGGCAGGATGTCGGAGAGGTAGAGGTACCGCTCGTCGGCGCCGCTCTGCGGGATGACGATCGGTCCGAAGTGGGCTTGCGGAACGCGCAGGTACTCGGCCTGCCCGCCGGGCACCGAACCGTAGAGGGAGGTGTAGCCGAACAGCGCCGCGCCCTTGCCCTCGCTGGTCACCTGGGTCGTCTCACACTGGGCGTAGAGCTGGCGGCGGCACATCCAGCAGCTGCCGCACGAGATGTTGAACGGCACCACCACCCGGTCGCCGGGCTTGAGCCCGGTCACCTCCGACCCGACCTCCTCGACGATGCCCATCGGCTCGTGACCCAGGACGTCGCCGGGCTTCAGGTACGGCCCCAGCACCTCGTACAGGTGCAGGTCGGAGCCGCAGATCGCCGTAGACGTGATCTTGACGATGGCATCGGTCGGCTCCTCGATCCGGGGATCCGGCACCTCCTCGACCCGTACGTCCCGCTTGCCGTGCCAGGTCAACGCCTTCATGTCCGGCTGCCCTCCCTCGGTCCTGCCTGACAGCTACCCGGGGGAGGGCGGTTGAACCGGCTGCGACCGACGGCCGTGTCGGTGCTTTCGGCTGGCGTTGGCTGGCGTTGGCTGGCTTGCTGGCTTGGCGGGCTTGGTGGTGGTTGCGGTTGGGGCTGGGGGCGACCGTGCCCGGCTCCGGGCGGTCAGGCTTGATCCCTGCGCCGGGC
>NZ_JBEXHY010000027.1:0-60859 GCF_040608295.1 Micromonospora sp. NPDC005197
CGGCCCGAGTTCGCCGTCCACGCCTGCGCCAGTTCGAGGAACTTCTCCTGCGGGATCCCGCAGACCCGCTCCACCATCTCCGGCGTGTAGCGGGAGAAGTGCCGCTTGAGGATCTGGTAAACGCAGCGCGGATGCTGCAACGTCTCGTCCCGCTGCGTCTGCCCGCCCACCGGCGCGCCGTGCGACTCGTGCTCCAGCCCGGCCGCCGTTTCCCGCTGCGTCTCGGTGTCCCGGGGGGGGATGTTCTCCTCGACGCCCTCGTACTGCCAACTGCTCTGGTCGTAGCTGGCGTTGTCCTCGGCGAAGCCGGAGAAGAGCCCGTACAGATCCTCGGTGTCGCGGTACTCCTCGGTCACGATGGTGGCGGCGTTCGTGTAAGCGACCACGTACTCGCGGAAGTCCAGCTCGTTGTCGAGGATGTAGCGGATCACGCCGCCGAGCAGGGCGATGTCGGTGCCCGCCCGGATCGGCAGGTACGCGTCCGCCACCGCGCTGGTCCGCGTGAACCGCGGGTCGACGTGGAACACCTTCGCGCCACGGTGCTTGGCCTCCATCACCCACTGGAAACCCACCGGATGTGCTTCCGCCATGTTCGAACCCTGGATGACGATGACGTCAGCGTTGGCGATGTCCTGCTGGAACTGGGTGGCGCCGCCACGACCGAAGCTGGCCCCCAGACCGGGGACGGTGGCGGAGTGTCAAATACGCGCCTGGTTCTCGATCTGCAGCGCCCCCATCGCGGTGAACAACTTCTTGATGAGGTAGTTCTCCTCGTTGTCCAGCGTCGCCCCGCCCAGACTGGAGATCCCCAACGTCCGGTTGAGCGGCCGGCCCTCGTCGTCACGGTCTTCCCAGGTCTCGTCCCGGGCAGCCAGGACCCGATCGGCGATCATGTGCATCGCCGTGTCGAGGTCGAGATCCTCCCACTCGGTGCCGTACGGCCGCCGGTAGCGGACCGTCGTCTGCCGCAGCGGACTGGTCACCAGACTCTTGCTCGCCGAGCCCTTCGGGCAGAGCCGGCCCCGCGAGATAGGACTGTCCGGGTCACCCTCGATCTGTGTGACCTGCCCGTCCTTGACGAACACCCGCTGGCCACAACCCACCGCGCAGTACGGACAGACCGACCGGGCGACCGAGTCGGCGGTGTCGGTGCGGGCGGTCAGCGACAGTGACAGGGCCGACTTGGCCGCCGCGCCCCGCCCGAGCGGGTCGGTGCCGGTGAGCTGGCGGTAGAGCGGCCAGCTCTCGACCCAGCGGCGCACCCCCATCGCTGCACCTTCCCGACGAAAGCCACTAAATGTGAACAGTCCGACAGTAGATGAGGTGCCAGCCCGGCCGCAGCGGGATCAGCAGAGCGGACCATTTCGCGCTGGCCGCCGACGGCATGGTGTAGGAGGGCCGCGATCAGTTCGACGGGTGCTGGACCGCCAGGCGATCACCGAAGGTCCGGTAGCGGTGCAGCTCCCAGAACAGCCAGCCGATGCTGACGATCGCCAGTACGACGAAGACCAGCGAACCGGAGAACGTGTCCCAGAGGGTGTGCAGGACGACGACGCCGAGGAAGGTGCCGAGGAACCCGAACAGCCGGCCGACGCTCGGGCTGGCCAGCAGCGCCCACAGCGCTCCGGCGGTGAGCCCGGTCCAGGCGGTGTGCCCGGCGGGCGCGGTCAGACCACGGATGAACAGGGTCTGCTCCACCGCGCCAATGTTGCCCTGCGAGCTCAGCAGCGCGGTGAAGGCGTACCCCATCGTCTCCAACGCGGCGAAACCCATGCCGGCGGCCACACCGATGACCAGACCGTCGGACGGCAGACGGCGACGGTGCTGCGCCAGGGCCGTGAACAGCAGCACCACGGGGACGATCAGCTTCGCCGACTCCTCGATCAGTGCCACGAACAGCATGGGCAGGGCGCCGAGGCCGCGCAGAGTGTCGTACTCCAGGGTGCCGGCGACCACCGTGCCGATCACCCCGCCGAAGAACGCCGATGTCACCAGAACCGACGCCGGCACCTGCCAACGCCCGGTACGGGCCTGGGCGAACGTGAGGAACGTCAGGGGAGCCAGGGTCGCGCCGAGCAGGATCAGTGCTGGCACGAAGTTCGGGTTCTGGGTGCGCACGAGGGTCCGCAGCACCGCCAGATACAGGATCAGCCCGATGACGAGCACTCCGACCCACGCCCACCGGCGAGAACGATCACCCATACCGGGGAGTCTCGCGGATCCAGGTTACGAAGACCAGCCTGGCGCTGAGATCCCCACGACTCGACGGCGACCACGGCGTGCGAGCGAGCGTGGAGGTCTGGCGGGCCGTGCCTACGCTGGCGGGATGGATCGATGGCTGGGAATCGGCGGGTTCATCACCGGCGTCGTTGGTCTCGTGCTCACCGTCTACTACGCGCGCAAGGCCGAAGAACTCAACCTGATGCGGAAGCGGCTTGAGTGGCCCGACCTGCAGGCGGCCGCGAACGACCTCGGCCGGCGGATCAAGACGGAATTTCCCACCCACCGCGATCATCGCTCCCGGCGTCGCTGCCGATCGCATCCGGGCCGCATCGGTCGCCGTCACGCGGGTGGCGTGCAAGAACCACAAGTCTCCCGAGTACTACTGGTGGCTCGCCGACAGTGACGACTTCTTCTTTCCCTGGGGTAAGGCCAGGTAGCCCAGGACCGACCGCGGCGCAGGGCTGATCCGGCGGCCGCCCCAGGGCTGTTCAGAGCACGTGACCGGCCTCCGGCAGCGGCTCGTTCGCGTGCTCGTAGCCGAGCAGCAGCGCGGACGTGGAGGTCTTCGCGCCGGCCAGGATCGCGGCCACGAGCGTGTCCCGCAGCGGCCCGGGGAACCCGAACTCCGCCACCGAAAGATGATCCAGATCCATCCACGGAGGGTACGCCCGACCGTCGGTGACG
Source organism: Micromonospora sp. NPDC005197 (assembly GCF_040608295.1). Classification (NCBI taxonomy): domain Bacteria; kingdom Bacillati; phylum Actinomycetota; class Actinomycetes; order Micromonosporales; family Micromonosporaceae; genus Micromonospora; species Micromonospora sp. NPDC005197. Next base: position 2,908 of record NZ_JBEXHY010000027.1, read on the forward strand.
GGGGCCGGCCAGCGTGGCATGGTCTCGTGCATGGCCACCTACGACGTCGCCCTCGTCCTGCTCGTCGACGCCTCCGGGGCGGTGCTGATGCAGCATCGCGACGAGCACGCGCCCGTCTCACCCAACCAGTGGAGCCTTCCCGGCGGTCACATCGAGCCCGGCGAGTCGCCCGAGCAGGCGGCCCGCCGCGAGCTGCTGGAGGAGACCGGCCTGACAGCCGGTGAGCTGCGCCTGCTGTGGAGCGGTCCGCGCCCGTACGAGGCGGGCTTCGGGCACACCGTGACGGTGCACATCTTCCATGGCGTCACCACCGCGCGACAGGAAGACGTCGTGCTCGGCGAGGGGCAGGCCATGGTGTTCGTCCCACGCGACGAGGTGTTCGATCGGGAGCTGGCGGCCTCGACCGCGCTGGTCCTGCCCATGATCTAGACGAATAAGTCCTAACTCAAGACGGGGCTGGGGCTGCGGCGAAGGGCGCTGGTCATCCGCTTTGGCTGCCCGCCGTGTCGATGTGCTGGTGAGCGGTATACCTCAGAGGTATGAATATGACTCTGAGGTATACCGCTCACCACCGCATCCGCCCCCACGGAGGTGACCGACGGTCGCCGCCGGCCACCGGCTGCGCCCACCGCCCGGAGTCCTCGACAGCGGATGCGGAATCGGGTTGTTGGCGTGGCAACGCGGGCCTACCGTCATGGGGCACCTCCCGGTGCGCAGGCAACGGCTACTTCCGCTTCCAATCGGGGAGACGTGGGTTCGAATCCCACCGCCATGTCACGTGGCGTCGACCAGCGGCCCAGGTCACCTTGGCCCGCGAGGGCCGGTCGCCGTCGCCGCTTCGATCTCGGGAGGTGCTCTCGCCGCACGCCCGGTGCGACGGATACGGTTACTTCCTGGTGAAGGCCCGGCAAGGGCCTGCGGTTCGAACCCGCGAACACCGTGTCCACTTTTGATCTCGGGCGTGTGGTGCGACCAGCCGCCGTCGATCACAAGATCACAAAACCCGTTGCCCCTCCCGCACCGCTGCCGCTACGGTCGTGACCGCACTTCCCGGTGCGTAGGCGACGGCTACATCTGGAGGGGTTCCGGCCCCGGTGAAGGACATCCGTCGCCAACCTCGATCTCGGGAAGCGCGACCACACGCACACCCGGTGCGCAGGCAACGGTTACTTCCCGGCTCCGCAGATGGGGGTTCGAATCCCCCCGACACCTTCGGGTCGGTGGTTCAACGGACAGAACGGCGGACTAGTCCGTGGCCGACTCTGATCTCGGGTGTGCGCTGTGGTGGCGCCTTCTCGGCCGACTGACGTGGGGGACGTCATGGCCAAGTTCAACGTCAAGCTGCGCACGAGCCGGCATCGGCCGGTGACCGGCGAGGGCGCCCCCGGTTTCGTCCGTGAGCCGCGCCTCGAACTGTTCCTGCTCGGTGTCTCGAACATGGTGGGCGAGGCCAGCTTCTACGAGCCCGCCACCGACCGCGACGGCCGCTTCCGCGACCTGGTCGCCACCGTCGCCGTCGCTGATCCCGACTGGTTCGCGCGCTTCGTACCGTGGCTTCGCACCGGAGCGATGATGCGCTCAGCGTCCGTGGTGGCGGCCCTTGAGGGTGCCCGCGCCCAGGTAGCGGCGGGAATCCCGGGTTCGCGTGCGGTCGTGGATGCGGCGTTGCAGCGTGCGGACGAACCGGGCGAGGCGCTCGCGTGCTGGCTGGCTCGTCATGGCCGGGCACTGCCCAAGCCAGTGAAGCGGGGCATCGCCGACGCGGCGGTCCGGCTCTACACCGAGCGGAGTCTGCTCAAGTACGACTCCATCGCCAGCCAGGTGCGCTTCGGTGACGTCATCGAGCTGACCCACCCCAGCGCCAGGGATGAGCGACAGGGCGACCTGTTCCGGCACGCGCTGGATCGGCGGCACCGGCGGGACAATCCCGTACCTCCGTCCCTGCGGATGCTCCGGGCGCGGGACGTGCTCATGGCGATGCCTGTCGAGCAGCGCAGGGAGTTCACCGATCCGGCGACGCTGGGCGCTGCCGGTATGACGTGGGAGGCGCTGGCCGGCTGGCGACAGAGCGCGATGGACGCGGCGGCATGGGAGTCGGTCATCCCGACGATGGGCTACCTGGCGCTGCTGCGTAATCTGCGCAACTTCGACCGGGCCGGGGTCAGCGACACCGTCGCGGAGACCGTGGCGGCAAAGCTCTCCGACCCCGCTCAGGTTGGGAGTTCGCGGGTGCTGCCGATGCGCTTCCTGTCGGCGTACAACGCGGCGCCGAGCCTGCGCTGGGCGTACCCGCTGGAGAAGGCGTTGCAGCACGCCCTGGCGAACGTGCCCGCCCTGGACGGGCGGACGCTGATCCTCATCGACACGTCCGGCTCGATGCAGAGCCCGTTCAGCAAGGACGGCACGCTGCTCTGCTGGGACGCCGCCGCGGTGTTCGGTCTCGCGCTGGCCGCCCGCGCGCAGTCGGCCACTGTGGTGTCGTTCTCCGATGACAGCCGGGTGTTCCCTGCGGTGGCGGGCGAGTCGGTCCTCACGGCGGTGCGGCGGTTCAAGGAGGGCGGCTACTTCCTCGGCAGGGGAACCGACACCGAGAAGGCGGTCCGCGAGCACCACGGCCGACACGACCGGCTGATCATCCTCACCGATGAGCAGGCCCACTGGCACGGCTCGACGGATGTCGTCGCGGCGGTGCCGGCGGAGGTGCCCATCTACACCTGGAACCTGGCCGGATACCGGGTCGGGCACACGCCGACCGTCACGAACCGGCACACCTTCGGCGGACTGTCCGACGCCGCGTTCGCGATGATCCCGCTGATCGAGGCCGGGTCCGACGACCGGTGGCCCTTCTGATCCACGCGCTGCGGGGCTGCACCCGCCCCGCAGCGCGCGGGTCAGGGTAGGAACTCGCCGGTCAGGGCGATGAGGGCGCGGGCGGCCGCGCCCACCGGTCGGTCCACCGGCGTGGCGAGCGACGCCGTCCAGTCGAGGTCGGCGTCGGTGACCGTCAGCGTGCGCACGCCCCCGGCGTCGGCGACGGCGAAGCGGGGCAGCAGCGCGATGCCGAGGCCGTGCCGGACGTGGTCGGCGCCGGTGGCGATGTCGGGGATCTCGATCGTGACGCGCCGGGACAGGCCGGCGGTGGCGAACGCCCGGTCGGTGACGGCGCGGTTGCCGTACCCGACCGGGGAGTCGATGAAGTTCAGCCCGGCGATTTCCCCGAGCGTCACCGCCTCGCGGGCGGCCAGCGGATGATCGTCCGGCACGACGAGATCGATCACCGAGCGGGCCAGCTCCGTGAAGCGGACCTCGGCCGGCGGCGCGCCGGGCAGCGAGACGAACGCGAGGTCGAGCCGGCGCTCCGCGAGCGCGTCGAGGAGCCCCTGGGAGCCGGACGGAGCAACGCTGGTGTGCAGCAGCACCCCGGGGTGCCGGCGGTGGAACTCGCCGAGCAGGGCCGGCAGGTGCAGGAGTCTGATCGACGTCATCGTCCCGATGCGCAGGGTGCCACGGAGGCCGCCGTGTACCTCGGCGACCGCGTCGCGGGCGTCGCGGGCCGCGTCGAGGGCGATGCGGGCGCGGGGCAGCAGCGCGGCGCCGGCGTCGGTGAGGAGTACGCGTTTGGAGTTGCGGTCCAGCAGCGGCGCACCCAGTTCGCGTTCCAGGGTCTTGACCGCCGCCGAGACGGCGGACTGGACGACGTGCAGGCGGGCGGCGGCGCGGGTGAAGTTCTGCTCCTCGGCCACGGCGACGAAGTACTCGAGTTGGCGGAGTTCCACGTCCCCAAGTATCACCCATACTGATCGTTGCTAGCGTCAACTTTCGTTGCACGCGATGATCGCGTGGAGCGACAGTGGGGTCATGTCGTCGACGATCCTGTCATCCCGCCGGCCCGCCGCCGCGTCCACCCGCGCCGAAGGATCGTCTCGCCGCCACGGCCGGGGCTTCTGGGTGATCGCTCTGGCGTTCCTGACCGCGATGGCGTTCGGCACCGTGCCGGCCCCGCTCTACCCGCTCTACATGGCCCGGGACGACTTCTCCACGTTCATGGTCACGATCGTGTTCGCGTCGTACGCGGTGGGTGTGGTGATCAGTCTGCTGCTCGCCGGGCACGTCTCGGACTGGGTCGGCCGGAAGAAGATCCTCATTCCGGCGCTGGTGTTGGAGCTGGTCGCCGCCGCGCTGTTCCTGGGCGACGCGTCCCTGCCGGTGCTGCTGGTCGCCCGCCTGGTGAGCGGACTGGGCATCGGCATGATCACCGCGACCGCCACCGCCTACCTGCAGGAACTGCACGCGGCGCACCGGCCCGGCGCGTCGCGCCAGCGCTTCGAAGTGGTCTCCACCGCCGCCAACATCGGCGGCCTCGGCGTGGGCGCGTTGGTCGCGGGCGTCCTCGCCCAGTACGTCCACGCGCCGCTGCGCACTCCGTACCTGGTGTTCGCCGTGCTGCTGACCGCCAGCATCGTGGCGGTCGCGGCGACCCCGGAGACCGTCGAGGAGCGGCTGGTCAAGCCCACGTACCGGCCGCAACGGATCAGCGCCGACCACGGCGACCGGGCCGGGTACGTGGCCGCTGCCGGCGCCGGCTTCGCGTCGTTCGCCGTGTTCGCCCTGTTCACCTCCGTCGCCCCGGGCTTCGTCGCGGGCGCCCTGCACCTGCCCTCACGGGCGCTGGGCGGCGCGGTCGTGTTCGCCGTGTTCGGCGGCGCCGCCGTGGCGCAGACCGTCACCAACCGGCTCCCCGCCCCGGCGAAGGTGCGGCTCGGGCTGCTGGCGCAGGCGGTCGGCGTGCCCGTCGTGCTGGTGGGGATGCACACCGCCAGCCTGACCGCGTTCCTGGTCGGTGGTGTGGTCGCCGGTGTCGGGGCCGGCGTGCTGTTCAAGGCCGCCGTCGGCATGGTCGCAGCGATGGCCACGCCCGCCCGGCGCGGCGAGGCCCTGGCCGGGCTGTTCCTCATCGCCTACCTGGGAATGAGCCTGCCGGCCGTTGGCATCGGGATCGCCACGCGAGCCGTCAGCACGATCACGGTGATGAACTGGTTCACCGGCCTGCTGCTCGTCATGCTCGCCGGTGTGACGGCGCTCTTCCGTCGCCGTCCCGCAGCCCGCTGACCCCGCCGACCGGGGTTGGGCCCTGTCCGGCCCGACCCCGGACCGTGTGGTCAGCGCGGATCGGACCACCAGGGTTCGAGGACGACCGGGTCCGCGATGTAGGCCCTCACCTGCGTACGCTCCGGCTCGGTCAACGTCAGCGCGCGGAGGCGGGCGCCCCACTCGGGCACCCGATCGGTCTTCCCCAGCGCGATCGACAGCTCGATCAGGCCGGCCAGCGCCGTGGCCTGCTCGACCGTCGGAGCGTCTTCGGCACGACGGCGCATCCCCGAGTCGAGCGCCCGGTAGGCGGCCCGGTCGTCCAGCTTGAACTCGCGCAAGATCCGCGCGTTGTCGAGCACCCGGGCCAGTCCTTCAAGCTCGGACGACCCGCCGTACTCCAGATCCTTCGGCTCGTCTCGCTGGATGAAGGTGATGGTGTTGCCCGACGGGTCGACGACGCTGAACCGTGATGCTCCGGCACGGTAGCGGGTCAGTCGGGGCAGGCCCTTCACCAGCACCTTGCCGTGGGCGCGGCGCATCGCGTCGGCGAACGCCGCGTGGTACGGCGCGACCGCGTCGACCAACACCAGGCAGCCGCCGGTCTGTTCCTTCGCCGGGTCGAGGTCCTTCGGCGCGGGCCCGTAGTGCAGCGCGAACCCGCTCCACTGAACGACCAGATACACGTACGGCCTCATCTGCTCGTAGGTCACCTCGAAGCCCAGGGCACGCCAGAAGGCCAGGGTCTCCTCCGGCGCCGGGCAGGGCAGCAGCGGCACGGTGGTCTCGTTCGGCTGGACGCGGTCCTCGTTGATCGTCATGGTCACTCCCGGTCCGGTCGGCAGGCCGGCCATTGTGCCAGCACCGGCGGCGGGCCGCCCCGATCGCGCCTCCTACCCAGGGAGGAGGTGCGCTCCGACCCCGGGCCGCAACCGGGGCCCGCGGTCGGACGCGACCGGCGGGATCGGCCCCGAGCATCTACAGACATGACTACCGTTCTGCGTCGGGCGACACACTGGAACCGCCCCCTCCTGATTCTCGTCTGCGCGATGGCGGTGCTCGCCGTCGTCGCCACGGTCGGCATCCTCGTCGACCCGCGCGTCCTCACCGGGGCGCCGATCTGGCTCAAGCCGTTCAAGTTCGCGGTGTCCTTCGTCCTGTACGGCGTGACACTCGCCTGGATGCTCTCCCTGCTGCCCCGGCGCAGCCGGATCGCCGAACGAGCGGTCATCGTCATCGTCACGGTGGCGGTTTTCGAGAACGCGTGGATCGTCGGGCAGGTGATCCGCGGACAGACCAGCCACTTCAACGACACCACAGCCCTGAACACCGCCCTGTTCGCGACGATGGGCGCGGCGATCATGGTGCTGTTCCTCGCGCACCTCGTCATCGGGATCGTCGTGCTGATCCGGCGGATCCCCGACCGGGTCGCCGCGACCGCCGTCGGGTGGGGGCTCGGCCTGTCCCTGCTCGGCATGCTCGCGGCGGTGCCGATGGTGCTGCCGATGCAGGACCCGGGCATCGAGGGCATCTCCGGGGCGCACAGCGTCGGCGTGGCCGACGGTGGGCCGGGGCTGCCCGTGGTCGGTTGGAGCACCGCCGGCGGCGACCTGCGGATCGGGCACTTCGTGGGGCTGCACGCCCTGCAGGCCCTGCCGATCCTGGCGATCCTGCTGACCCGTTTCGCGACCCGGCTCGACACGCGCACCCGCGTCCGGCTGCTGGTCGTCGCGGGCGGCGCGTACGGCGTACTCACGATGCTGTTGACCTGGCAGGCCCTGCGCGGGCAGCCGCTGCTGCGCCCGGACGCCCGCACCCTGGCCGCCGTCGCGGCCCTGGTGGTCGCGACGGCGACCGCCAGCGGCCTGGTCCTGGCCCGCCGACGCCGCCCGGAACTGGCGCTGGCGGCATGACCGCGACGCTGTTCTCCCTGACGTTCGCGGTGGCCGCTCCGTTCTGGGCGCTGATGATCCTGGTGCCGCGCTGGTCCTGGACCACCCGGATCGTCAGCTCACCGCTGATCGTGCTGCCCGTCGTGGTGATCTACGCGCTGCTGGTGGTCCCGGCGTTCGGCGAGGTGCTGCCCGCCGTCGCGTCGCCGACCCTGGCCGGGGTACGCGAACTGCTCGGCACGCCCGACGGCGCGGCGGCGGGCTGGGCGCACCTGATCGCGTTCGATCTGTTCGTGGGCCGCTGGGCGTGGTGGGACAGCCGGGAACGGGGGGTGCCGGCGCTGGTCATGGCTCCGGTGCTGGTGCTGACCATCCTGCTCGGACCACTCGGGCTGGCCGCCTACCTGGGCGTACGGACGCGGTGGCCGCGGTCGGCGGTCGCTGCCACCGACCGTGAGCACCTAGGCTGACGACCGTGGGGCGGCTGGGACGACTGTTCGACACGCGGGACGCGCGTGTGCGGATGGTGCTGCTCGACCTCAGCGGGTTGGGCTACCTGCTCGTCGTGCCCCACTCCGGCTCCGCGCCAACGGTGACACAGTGGATCCTCGCGGTGGCCGCGTTCGCCGCCGCGCTCGTGACGTATCGCCGGCCGGTGGTCAACCTGGTGCTCCAGACGGCGTTGCTGGCGGTCGCGGTCTGCCTCATCGACGACTTCACCATCAACCAGGTGGGGGCGAGCTGGGCGCTGCTCGAGGTCACCATGCTCTCGGCTCGCGCCCGCACCATCTGGCTGGGCGCCGGGCTGCTGGCCGTGGTCGACCTGACCGACTCGATCGGCGACCCGCTGCGCCAGGTCGCCTCCGGCGTCGTCGGACTGGCCCTGGAGGTCGGTGTCCCGGTGCTGCTCGGCCTGGTCATCCGGACCAACCGGGAGCTGGGTCGGCAGGCCGTGGAGCGGGCGCTGGCCGAGCAGCGGCGCCGCGAGTCGGAGAGCCGCGCGGCGCGCGCCGACGAGCGCAGCGCCATCGCCCGCGAGCTGCACGACGTCGTCGCCCACCACGTGGCGTCGATGGTGCTGCGGGTCGGTGTGGCCCGGCACGTCCTCACCGACCTGGACCCCCGGGTGGACGAGGTGTTCGACGACGTGCACGGCACGGGCACCGCGGCCCTGGCGGAGCTGCGCCGGCTGGTCGCGGTGCTGCGCAACCCCGACGGGGTACGCGGGGACGCGGCGCTGACCGCGATCGAGCCCTCGGCGCTCCCCTCGGCGCTCGGCGCCGCCGTCGACCGGGCCCGCCAGGCCGGCATCACCGTGGACGCCGACATCGACGCGGCGATCGGCTCCCTCGACGCGGTGCGTGGCCTGGCGGTGCTGCGGTTGACCCAGGAGGCGCTGACCAACGTGGCACGCCACGCCGGGCCGGCCGCGCGGGCGCACCTGGTGGTCGCCCTGCACGCCGGGGCCGTGCACTGGGAGGTCACCGACGACGGGGGTGGCGTCGACGGCGACAGCGCCCCGACGCCCGTGCCGGCCGGCGGCGGCCACGGCATCACCGGCATGACCGAACGCGTCGAGGTCCTCGGCGGCCGGCTGGAGGCGGGACCGACCGGCACGGGCTGGCGCGTGCGGACCGTCCTGCCGAACACGCTCCCCGAGCCCGCCGCCGGGCCGGCGCCGCGGGCCCGTGAGGTACCGGCCGCATCAGCCGCCCCGGAGCCCGCGTGATCCGCGTCCTGCTGGTCGACGACCAGCACCTCATTCGCGCGGGCCTGCGCATGCTGTGCGACGCGCAACCCGACATCGAGGTCGTCGGCGAGGCCGACAACGGCCGCGAGGCGGTCGTCCTCGCCGCGCGACTCATCCCCGACGTCGTCGTCATGGACCTGCGCATGCCCGGCGTCGACGGAATCACCGCGACATCGCGGATCCTCGCCGAGCGTCCCGCCACCCGGGTGCTGGTGCTGACCACGTTCGGCGACGACGACCACCTCTACCCCGCGCTGAGCGCTGGGGCGTGCGGCTTCCTGCTCAAGGACGCGCCCCCGACCGAGCTGCTGGACGGCATCCGCCGCGCCGCCGCGGGCGACAGCCCGTTCACCCCGGAGGTGCTGCACCGCCTCGTCCAACGCGCGGTGCGCGCCCGCGCCGAGCCGCCCCGATCCGTGCAGGGGCTGACCGCCCGCGAGCAGGACGTGCTGACCCTGGTCGCCGAGGGCCTGTCCAACAGCGAGATCGCCGAACGGCTCCACATCGGCGTCACCACCGTCAAGACCCACATCACGAGCCTCATGACCAAGACCGACAGCCCCAACCGCGTACGCCTGGCCCTGTTCGCGCGCGGCGCCTGACCCTCGGCCATCCGGCGCGCGCTATCGGCCGCACGCGTAGCCCTGCATGCCTCTCGGGTTCGCGCCGGCGGCGAGCACGCCCGTGCCCGGGTCCCGGGTCACGGCGCAGAGCCGGCCCAGACTCCACGCGTCGGCGAGCCGCACCTCGTGCCCGTACGCCCGCAGGGCCCGCACCACGTCGGCGTCGAACCGGTCCTCCATGAGCAGGACGCCGGGCTCCGAGTCGCGGGGATAGAACGACGCCGGCAGGCTGACGGTGTGCCACGCGGGCGCGTCGATGGCCTCCTGCAGGTGCTGACCGCCGACGAGGTGGCGCAGCAGGAAGGGCACCTGCCACTGGTCCTGCTGGTCACCGCCGGGCGTACCGCATGCCAGGACCGGCTCTCCGTCGCGGTGCACCATTGTCGGGCTCAACGTGGTGCGCGGTCGGCGGCCCGGGGCGAGCGACGAGGGCAGCCCCTCCTCCAGCCAGAACATCTGCAGCCGGCTGCCCAGCGGAAAGCCGAGTTCCGGGATCGTGGGCGAACTCTGCAACCAGCCACCACTCGGCGTCGCGGAGATCATGTTGCCCCAGCGGTCGACGACGTCCACGTGGCAGGTGTCGCCCCGGGTCACCCCGTCCGACCGCACCGTCGGCTCGCCCGTGGTCGGGTCCGACGCGTCGACGCGGCTGCCGGCGCCGCGTCGGACGTGGGTCGGCAGGCGCGGCTGCGCCCCGTCGGGACTCCCCGGTCGCAACTCGGTCGACGCGCGGTCACCGATCAGGGCCGCCCGCTCCCGCGCGTACGCCGGGGAGAGCAGCGCCGCGGCGGGCACGTCGGCGCTGTCGCCGTACCATGCCTCGCGGTCGGCGAAGGCGAGCTTGAGCGCCTCGACCTGGGCGTGGACGCCGGCGGCGGTGGCCGTCTCGTACGCGCCGTCGTCGTCGAGCGCGTCGAGGACGGCCAGCGTCTCCAGCAGCACCGGCCCCTGGCCCCAGAACCCGGTCTTCGCCACCGAGTAGCCCTGCCAGTCGAGGGTGGTCGGGGCCTCCCAGGTCGCCGAGTAGGCGGCCAGGTCGTCGCCGGTGACCAGCCCGGCGTGCGAGCGGCCGCTGGAGTCCCGGAACGGCCGCCGGCTGAACTCGTCGATCGCCTCGGCCACGAAGCCCGTACCCCAGGCTCGGCGCGCGGCCTCGATCTGCGCCTCCCGGTCGGCGCCGGCCGCCTGCCCGGCCTCGACGAGTCGGCGCAGAGTGCGCGCGTACGCCGGGTTGGCGAACCTCTCCCCCGCCGCCGGTGGCCGGCCGTCGCGCAGCCAGAGCTGGGCGGACGTCGGCCAGTGCTCCTCGAACAGCGACCGCACGGCCGCGACGGTCTCACCGACCCTGCCTACCAGGGGGTGGCCGGCGGCGGCGTAGCCGATCGCCGGCTCCAGCACGTCGGCGAGCGCGAACGTGCCGTGCTCGCGCAGCAGCAGGAGCCACGCGTCCACCGCGCCGGGCACGGCGGCCGCGAGCGGGCCGGCGCCCGGGATGAGGTCCATGCCGAGGGACCGGAAGTGGGCGATGGTCGCGGCGGCCGGCGCCGGGCCCTGCCCGCACAGCACCTTCGGACGAGGATCCTGGGCGGTCGCCACGATGGCCGGCACCTCGCCCCCCGGGCCGTTGAGGTGGGGCTCGACCACGTGCAGGACGAACCCGGCGGTCACCGCGGCGTCGAAGGCGTTGCCGCCGCGTTCCAGGACCCCCATCGCGGACTGGCTGGCGAGCCAGTGCGTCGACGACACCATGCCGAAGGTTCCCTGCAGGGTCGGCCGGGTGGTGAACGCCATGACAACACCTCACTCGTGTCCGCGGCCCGGAGCGTACGTCGTGCGCGGCGGGTCAGGGCCGGCGGGGCCGGGCGTGCAGGGCCGCCCGCAGCGCCGGACCGAAGACGCGCCGGACGTCGGCAGGGGACAGTGCGCCGATCGAACGGATCGGGTTCAGGTACCGCGTGAAGATCAACCCTCCGAGTACGCCGACGGCGGCGGTGGCGCGTCCGGTCGCGTCGGGGCCGCCGAGAAATTCAGCGATGCGGAGGCGCAGCTCACCGTCCAGGTAGTCACGCAGGGCGCGCATCGTGTCGTCGTCCCGCACCGCCATCCGGTTCTCGGCGGGCACGCTGGCGTCCCACAGACCGGTGACCGAGTCGAGCAGGCGGTCGGCCAGGCCGGCCTGGTCACCCCGCAGAGCCTGGTCCAGAGCGGCGGGGTCGACGCAGAGCAGATTCAGCGACTGGCTGAAGAGGCCCTGCTTGGAGCCGAAGTGATAGCTGATGAGCGCCGGGTCGACCCCCGCGGCGGCGGCGACCGCCCGCACTGTCGTACCCGGGTAACCGTGCTCGCGGAACAGGTCGCGGGCGGCCTCCGCGATGCGGGCCCGGGTATCGGGATTGCCGCGGGGCCGACCCCGCGTTTTATTCAACACGGTTGAATAATGCGCTCCTGCGGTGGCACGGTCAACACCGTCACCACAGCAACGAGAAGTGCACCCATGCGTACCGTCGTCTTCGGCGCCACCGGACCCACCGGCCGCCAGATCACCGAGCAGGCCCTGGCCGCCGGCCACGAGGTCGTCGCGGTCACCCGCCGCCCCCACGCCGTCCGGCCTCGGGCCGGCCTCACCGTCGTCGGCGCCGACGTCGCGGACCCCGACGCGGTCGACCGGGTCGTAGCCGGCAGCGACGCCGTCCTGTCCAGCCTGGGCGTGCCGCTCACCCCGAAACCGATCACCGTGTACTCGCGGGGCAACGCGCACATCATCGCGGCGATGCACCGCCACGGCGTGCAGCGGCTCGTCACGGTCAGCTCCAGCGTCCTGGACCCGACCTGGCGGCCGGCCGGCGAGTTCTTTTTCAACAACGTGCTGGATCCACTGTTCAACCGCCGGGTGGGCCGTACCGCCCACGAGGACATGCGCCGGATGGAGTCGCTCGTACGCGAAAGCGACCTGGACTGGACCATCGCCCGCCCGTCCGGCCTGTTCGACCACCCCACCGCGACGCGCTACGAGGTGGCGGAGAACGTCGCGGACGGCCTGTTCACGGCACGCGCGGACCTGGCGGCGAGCATGCTGGCGCAGTTGACCGACGACCGGTTCGTCCAGCGGGCAATGGCGGTGATCACCACCGAGGTCCGGCCGAGCATCGCAGGTCTGCTCGGGCGCGAGGCCGTCGCCAAAAAGAAGTGACGCCCTCCGGAGCGACTCGCACGAGGACGCCGCCCAATATCCGGGCATGCACACAGCGCCACCGGTTGGTAGCGTACCGGTGATCTCGCCGGCGGCGGCCGGCGGTGGTCCCCTGGGGAGGGTCAGCATGTGGGCGGACGACGCTGCGCTCGACGCGGCGGGACGCCGGCTCGACGAGTGGGAGTCGTCGCTCGCCGAACGGGCGGAACGGGCGAAGACGCTGTCAGCGAGGATGCAGGATCTGACCGGCAGCGCCCGCAACGCCGACGGGACGGTTGACGTCACCGTCGACTCGGCTGGCCTGCTGATCGACCTACGGCTCGACGAGCGCACCCGGCAACAATCCGCGGCGCGCACCGCCCAGCAGATCCTCGACACCACGAGAGCCGCGCGCACCGACCTGCTGCGGCAGGTGGCTGACGTAACCGCGGAGTCCCTCGGCGATGACCCGAGCGCCCGGGCCATCATCGACTCGTACCGCAGTCGGCTGGGCCACGACCAGGGGCCGAGCGATGCCCGCCGGTGACGGCATCCAGGTCGACCCGGACGACCTGACCGCCCACGCCGCACGCCTCGACCGCTGCGCCAGCAGCCTCGACACCGCCCAGCAGGCGGGCCAGAACGTCCGGCTGGGCGGTGTCGCGTACGGGCAGCTCTGCGCGATGCTGCCGATGCTGCTCGACGGCCTGCAACGCACCCTTGTCGACGGGATCGGGTCCGCCGCCGGGTCGGTGCGGGACACCGCCGGCAGGCTGCGGACCGGAGCGGACCGCTACCGACACTCCGACGCCCACGCCAAGCACCAGCTCGACGGGGTGCGGCAGCGCCCGTGACGTCCAACCCGCTCGTCGCCGCCGCAGCGGACACCCCGCCCAGCGCCTGGGCGGGTGTGTGGATCTGCGAGGATATCGAACTCATCGCGCAGGGCGTCCGCAACGGCAGTTGGATCGACGGCAGCCTCGGTGTGGTGAGTGCCGGCCTGGACGCCCTCGCCTTCGTCTCCGACCCGGTCGGCGCCCTGCTGCAATACGGGATCGCCTGGCTCATCGAGCACGTCAAGCCGCTCAGCGAGGCGCTCGACTGGCTCGCTGGCGACCCGGCGCAGATCACCGCACACGCCCAGACCTGGCACAACGTCGCCGCCTCGCTCCGCGAGGAAGCAGCCGAACTGACCCGCGCCGTCCGCGACGACGTCGCCGGCTGGGGCGGCAGCGCCGGCCCCGCCTACCGCGCCTGGGCCGCCGAACAACAGCAGGCGATCACCGGCCTCGCCCAGGGCGCCGACACCATGGCCGCGATCACCGAGGGCTCCGCCGGCCTGGTGGCCGCCGTCCGGCTCCTGGTCCGCGACGCCATCGCCGCCTGCGTCTCCCGCCTCATCACGTACGCGGGCGAACTCGTCGTCACCGGCGGACTGGCCACACCGCTGGTCGTGGAACAGGTCACGACGCTGGTGGCGTCGTGGGGGGCACGGATCGCGCGGTTGTTGCGGGGGCTGCTGGCCAGCCTGCGACGGCTCATCCCGGAGGTACGCCGGCTCGGCGACCTCATCGACAAGCTCAAGCAGGCGCTGGGGCGACTCACCCGGCTCGGGCCTTCGGACCGGATGGGACAGCGACGTGACTGGGCCGATCCGAGGACGCGGCCGCTGCCGCCAGAACGGACCCCCGATTCCTGCCTCTCCGCTGGCGACCCGGTCTACCACTCCGATCACTCGACCGGCGTCGGCTACGACGATTTGACGATGCGAAACTTTGACAAGGTGCGACCGCTGGATGGGCACCATGACGTCATCGTGCACGGCACCGACCAGGGATACTTTGTCCCAGGCAAGGTTTCAGCAGACGGAGCGCACATGGACGGAAACGCCACCGACGCGGCCCAGATCGCCGCCGCAGTTCGGGAAAATCCCGCCTACGACGGCGGTCCCGTCCGTTTGGTGTCCTGCTACGCCGGCACCCTCAAGCCTGACCTCGACGGGATACCACTCGGTCAACAGGTCGCCGACGAACTCGGAGTCAACGTGCTCGCGCCAACGGCCCGGGTGGGGACCCAGCGATGGGCTGCTGAACCTCAGCCGCCAGTCGTCGAAAGCGGCGGTTCCTGGGAGGTCTTCGTACCGCAAGCGAGGGGGCACCAATGAAGACTGTGGGGTTCTTCAAAGAACTAGGAGCCAACCCGACCGAGGTCTACGTGGAGAGCATCCACTCGCACGTCAACGCGGAGCCGCTCCCCGATGCCGCCCGGATCGAAGACTACCTACGCCACGGGCATGGCCTCATCGACGTCATGGGCGCGGAGATCGACGTCCTCGGCAGCGGCCGACACCTTGTCGGGGGCGCCTCGGTGTTGACGGACGGCGAATGGTTGTGGCGCGACGACCTACGCTTCTACCTCACTACATACCAGGTGAGCCTGCCGACGGAATTCCTCAGGACAGTGCGGGGCAATGACTACCAGGTGCCCGATCTCCGAGGGGATCAGCTGAGGTTGGTGGGCGAGGAAGCGACCCGAATTCTCGGATACCACTGACGCTTCAACCGGCTTCGTCTCGCAGGGCAGCAGACAACGCCAGCCAATCTGGAGCTACTACTCGTCGGTCTCGGGGACCCACCGCGTCTGCCTCGACGGGCCGATCATGCGTTGTTCTGGTGTGAACTGCCCGCCAGGTTCAGCGGGGGCGACTCAGCCACTCCCAGGCGCGGCGGAGGCCCACCTGCACCGGGTCGTCACCCGCGGCCTCGGCCCTTCTGGCCGGCGTGTCCTCGCCCGGCTCGTGCATCTCGGCACCGGGTACCGACAGCACGACCCCCCGCTCGTACAGGTCGGCGATCTGCTCCCGGTGGGCAAAGCTGTGGGACTGGTCCGGCCCGGGCGGTGCCACGATGACGCCGTGGAAGATGTCGTTCGGTTCGTCGGTCGGCACGTGCTTGACCACGCCGACGGGTGCCGAGTCGACGTCGTAGACCCGGGTGCCGACGCGAAGCGCGAGGTACGAGACCTTCGCGCCGAGATCCTCCACGACGTTGACGGTACCCGCCGCCTGATCACCAGGGGCCCGATCACGATGGCTGGTCCGGGCTGGGTTCCCCGGTGTCGGTCGCTCAGGCGGCGGCTGCTCGACCCATCCCGGCGAGGATCCCCGTGCCCTGGCCGAGCTCGATCAGATAGCCGTCCGGGTCGCGCAGGTAGCACCGGATCTCGACGCCATGATCCTTGGGCTCGGTCAGGAACTCCCCACCCCGTGACCGCCACTGCTCGTAGACCGCCCGGACGTCGGTGACCCGGACGTTCATCGCGCTGCTGAGCGTGTTCGGATCCGGCGGCGCCTTCGCCTGCACACCCGGCTTGTCGTCGGTCGGACCACCCTCGTCGTTGATCACGATGTAGCTGTTGTGGAACCGCAGGATCGCCGGCTGGCGTTCCCGCACCACCGTCGCGCCCAGCACCCGCTGGTAGAACTCCCGGGAACGGTCCACGTCCCGCACGATCAGCAGGTGCCTGAGCACCAGCCCAGCCTCGGGCTGGAAGTAGTCGGGCGCCTCGCTCGCCATCACGCCTCCCCCGAGGTTCAGGTCGGCAGGGCATACCCGCCTGCAGCACCGACACGCCTCCACGGCAACAACGAGTCACCATGACGGGTGTCGGCTGTTACCGTCGGGCCCGTGCCCGCCGACGAAATCCGGCATCGGGTCCAGTCGGCCAGGGTGGCCCGGCTGACCACCGTCCGGGCGGATGGGCGTCCCCACCTGGTGTCCGTGTGCTTCGTCCTGCTCGACGATGTCGTCTACCACGCCGTGGACGAGAAGCCCAAGCGCCACCGGCGGCTACGCCGGGTGGAGAACATCCGGGCGACGGGGCATGCCTGCCTGCTCATCGACGAGTACGACGAGGACTGGTCGCGGCTGTGGTGGGTCCGGCTGGACGGGCACGGTCGGCTGGTGGAGGACCGCGCGGAGGAGGCCGCGGCCCGCGCGGCGCTGGCCGACAAGTACCCGCAGTACGTCCAGCGGCCACCAGCCGGGCCGGTGATCGCGATCGCGGTGACCGGCTGGTCGGCGTGGTCCGCGGCGGACGCGGCAGCCGACCCGGCCGGGTGAGCGCCGACCGGGGTGTCAGTGGGTCGGAGCGAGGGCGTCGAGCACCTCGTCGGCCCGGCGCAGTGACGCCTGCGCGTCGGCGCGGGGTGAGCCGATCTCCGGATCGAAGTTGAGATCGACGAACACTTCCGTGATGCCGGCTTCGGCGAGTCTGCCAAGATCCCACCGGATCTGCTCGAGCGTGCCGGTGAGCGGCGCGCGCCCGGGCGGGCTCGTCGGGCGTACGCGGACCGCGCCGCGGCAGACGAAGCGCAGTGCGCCGGGATCGCGGCCGGCCTCCGCCGCGGCGGCCTTGACGGTCGCGACCGCCTCGCCGATGCCTGTCAGGTCCGCCTGGCTGCCACTGACCCAGCCGTCGGCGAGCCGGCCGGCCCGGCGCAGCGCGGCGGACGCCTGGCCGCCGAGCAGGATCGGCGGGTGTGGCCGCTGCACGGGTTTTGGCTCCAGGCGCGTCGGCGGGATCTGGTAGAACTCGCCGCGATGCTCGGCGACGCCGTCCTGCCAGAGAGCGCGGAGAACTGCCAGGAACTCCTCGGCCCGATGGCCCCGCCGATGCTTGCTCACCCCCGTCGCCTGATACTCCAAGTCCGCCCAGCCGAGGCCGAGTCCCACGTCGAGCCGTCCGCCGGCGAGGATGTCGAGGGTCGCGGTCTGCTTGGCCAGCAGCACCGGAGAGAAGAACGGCATGTTGAGCACCGCGACGCCGAGCCGGATCCGCGTGGTGTGGGCCGACAGGAACGCCAGCGTGGTCAGCGGGTCCTGGACGCTGTGGTAGGTCTCGCTCCACGCGAGGTCGGCGGGAACCAGGAGCCGCTGGAACGTCCAGAGCGAGTGGTACCCGAGCTGCTCGGCGCGGCGGGCGACGTGGACCATGTTCTCCGGTGTGGCCCACGAGCCGGAGACGGGCGGGGCGAATCCAACCTCCACCCGCGCACCGTACCCGGATCGGGCCAGGAAATGGCTCGGTTCAGGCCCCGACGCTGCGGCCCACCGGACGCAGCAGCCGCCGGAAGTCCTTTGGCAGTTCGGATTCCAGGTTCTCGAGGTCTCTCGCGCTCACCGCCTCGCGCAGGGTCGTCAACACGGCGCGGGCGCCCTCAGCGGTCCGCTCGTCCCTCCCACCACTGACCCCTTCCGCCACGGTCGTCAGCGTGGCTCCGACGACGTTCGCCGCCTCCGCCGCCGGCATTCGGGCCCGCTTCCCCACCGCTTCGAGAAATTCGGCGTCGTTCACCAGTGACCAGTTGGGGTGCGTCGCGGGGTCCGTGCGTGCTACCCGCGGCGCTGCCGGCCACCGGCGCCCACCGGTTCGATCACCTGCCGGAACTCCTTCGGAAGCTGGGCCATCGCGTCCTCGAACTCGTCACGGGAAACAGCCTCACGAAGCGTGGTGAGCACCGCGCGGACCCCGGCACCGGCGAGCGCACGGTCGACGGCCGGTTGGTCCGCCACCCGCCGCACGAACTCGTCAAGCCCGAACGGCTGGGCATGTTCCTGCCTTCTGAGCGGTGGGGGTTTGCGCAGGTGATCGTCGAGCCCGTCGGGAAGCTGATAGGCAAGGTCCTCAGCCTGGCCGGCGCTGATCCGATCTGCCAATGTCTCCAACGTCGCGCTGGTAAGCGTCGCCGCCTGATCGGTCGACACCTTCAGCCGCGTGGCCACTGCGTTGATGAAATCATCGTATTCCACCTGATTCTCCTCTCCTGCCCGATCGCCGTCGAACCGTCAGTTAGGTGCGCCCCTGACCTCAATGCGCCGCGTTTCGGTTCGGTGCGTCTTGCCCACGCGTAAGGGTCAACACCCTGCCCAGGAAGACCGCGTCGACGCTGTTCGGGTCGATGTCGCCTGATGGCGTCACGACGTGTTCGAACTGGCTGGCCCCTGGGTTCCCGCCGACGGAGAAAGGATTCCCTGGCGTTCCCGCTCGTTGAGCGTCCCGTGATACCCAACTGGTTGTCGCGCAGCGCCCTGGCACCTCGACAGCCTGCGGGAACCGGGGGCGACCGTGCCTCATCCGGATCGGGCGAATCAGGAGTGGTGGTTTCACCACCACCGCAGTTGCGTCCCCTACGTCATCGTCGACCGATTCCGTCTGCTCGGCCCCGAGTCGGCCCACGTCGGCCGGCTGCAGGACTCAACGAGTTCGGGGTGCACAACTTCGCCCTCTACCTGATGCACGACGACAAGGACAAGACCCTCAGCGCGTACGGCAAAGATGTGATCACGCACGTCTAGGAGGTGGGCTGCACCCTGCGGCGGCGGGAGCGGCGCGGTGCGGCCCTGACCGCCAGGGATAGCTTCGCCCAATATTCATGCCCGGCATGATCAACCCGCACGCGGGCCCTGACGATGACGGGGTCGTGGTGGCTGCGGCATGTGCCGGTGTGGACGTGGTGAGCAACAACATGTACGCCGGCTGCTCATCGACATGGACAAGGGCACCGGGAACTTCGCCACCGCCGGCGATGTGGAGGCCGAGCAGACGATCCTCGGCGTCATCCGTGCCGCTCGGCGCAATGATGCGGTGCTCGGCGAGGAAGGCGGGCAGCGGGGCCGGTGACCCTCGAACGCGCGAGCCGGCTGGACGAGCAGCCCGACTGCGAGCTGGTTGTCGGCGGCGGTGAACTGCGCGAAACGCTGTCGGACATGGGCGTTTCTCCAGGTGGCGAGGCCAGGAGGGCCAGCCTAACGGTCACCCGACCGGTGGAGAGGGCCCGGACGGTAGGCTGATCTTGGTGGGTGTCCCCTGGGGCAGGATGTGCGCCATGACAACGCACCACCAGCACCTGGTTTACGGCCACGCCACCAATCACGACTGCCTCGCCTTCATCGACGCCGCTACCGCCGCCGGGGAGGCCGCGGAGATCAGGGCACTCGCCACCGCGCGGACCTGGGGCGAGGCTCGACGGGTCCAGATGACCCACCTGTCGCACCCCGCCGGCCCCGACTGCTACGAGCCGGAGGACGGGTACGGCGACGACGCGCCCTTCCACATCACCGAGGTGGGCGCGCTCGTGGAAGGGTACTGGCCCCCGATGGTCACGACGCGCGCGCTCGACGTGCTGCCGCAGGACCTGCGGGACCGGTACGCCAAACTCGTCCTCACGGTTCACAACGGTGAGTACCTCGATATTCCTACGGACTGTGAGGCCGAACTGGTTGCGGAACTGCGTGAACTCGGCTACGAGGTGACCCGCGACGACGAGCTGATCAACCTGCTCGACGGCGTCAACCTGGGCTCCCTCGCGGGCTGACCCTCGTCGATTCAGTTGCGGTGCCGCTGGTCGGCCTCCTAGGTACCGAACCAGCGGCGCATCCGTTTCGCCTACGGATGCTCACGTAATGGCGAGGGCGGCCGTCAGCAGCGGAAGGTCGTAGGGGGCGATCAGCCGCAGCGGCTTGTCCGTCGTCCGGCCGTTCTCAGTGATGATGAGCGCCGTGCTCAACTGGCCGGCCTGCCTTCCACTGCTCAGCCGGTCGATCGCCTCCACCACGGTGATCGCTCGCGGCACCAGAACCGCGTTCTCGCCTGGCTCTGCGAACTTCAGCACGTGGCTGACCGGTTCTTCCTCGGCGATGCCCGTGTTCCTGGTCAATTGGTCGGCCAGCCATCGAGCTATGGCATTAGTGGTCAGGACACCGGCGTAGCCGTCGCTGTCGTACACGGGCAGCTGCGAGAACCCGAGCGTCCGAACCACGTCCAGCGCGGTGCCTACCGGGTCGCTCGGACGCACCGTGCGTACCTCGCCGCGAGGCAGAACGTGCAGCGCCCGCGGTGGTTCGAGCATCTGCTGCCGGAGCCGCTCGATCTCCTGGACAACGGCCTCGACCGGCTCCGCGATCGGTCGACCACCGTAGTAGGTGCCGTGGCTGATCGCGTTCCGCAGTGAGGCGAACGCGACTAAGGCGCTCTTGTGTTGACTTGGAAGTCGCTTCTTCTCGGCGTATTCCCGAGCGAGCTGTGTGAAACTGATGCGCTCGTCGGCCTTGAGGTGGCCCCTGATGTGCTTCTCAATGTCATTGAACGCCGCGAGAAACCGCGAGCCGAGCGTCGTGATCGTCACCGGGCGGAGCCTGCCACAGGCCAGGGCGTGCACCGGGACGGCCTACGGTGCTGTTCACCTACTCACATGCCAAGGCGCTCATCACGACCGCGCCGGAAGCTTCGGCAGCTTGAACAACTCACGAAGCGCTTCACGCTGCGGTGAATCCATCCGCACCCAGTCCCCCTCGCGCAGCTTCGCTGGGGTGCTGTCGAGAGCGGCCGCCACCTCGCCCAGTGTTCGACGGACGCAATCCCGGTCGGTGCGGTAGAAGCCCATGGCCGCTCCCCCACGGCGACGGCGATCGAGAAACCTGACCAACTGAACGCTGCGCGGACGGATGAGTAAGACCATGTCAGGCTGCACAAGCGAACTCGTGTCCGTCGCGGACTCGCTGATGGCGATCGTGCCGTACCTGCCCCTGCCCCCGGCAACCCTGTGCATCCGATAGCCCGCCTGCGCGAGCGCGGTTTCCTCGTCAGTCCACTCGACGCTTTCCTCCGGGCCAACCCAGACGTCGTACGGCTCGTTCGGTTCGAACGGTGGATCCGGATTCCACAGCACCGGGCCACCAGCGGCACGCACCGGCACCGTGTCCGCCCAATCGAGCCAAGCCTCGTCGACCTCGAATGCATCGGCAGCCATCTCGTCGATGAACTCCCGAGCACTGACGACGACTGCAGCTTCGGTGCTCTGGATCGCCGCCTCGACCGTACGGTCGTTGTGGGCACGCAGCGAAAGGTTGGCCGAACCCACAAAGGCGGTCCGACCGATGACGAAGACCTTCGCGTGCAGGGTCTCATGGGCATAGAGCAGGACACCCTGCTCATACCAGCTCCGCAGCAGACGAGCGGAGGTAGCGCCGCTGGCGATTGCGTTCCTGCTGCCGTTGACGACGATCAGGTCGCCTGCTTTCACCGGCAGCAGGTCGGCCGCCCCGTCACCCGCGTAGGCGACGGCAGCCCTGACCTTCCTGCCCTCGGCCTTCTGGCAGATCGTGTGCATCACCTGGCTCGCTATGAATTGCACACCGCATCATGGCCCGCCTGTACGGCCGTGTCCATGGTGGTCCGTCGCAGGCATCGCTCCAGTCACCGGCGTAAGCGGCGGGAGCAGTCGCCGTCGTGTCCGTCGCGCAGGAGGCAGCGCCGGCCACCAGGCATCAGCAGGTCGCAGAAGACCCGGTGGCGCAGGAACTGCTGGTCCTCCTCGGAGACGGTCGTCTCCCCCGGGTCGGCCATCGGCAGCACCAGCATCCACCGGCCGATGACCCGGGCCAGGCGTTGCGCGGCAGACAGGTCGGTGGCAACGACGGGCAGGTGGATGACGTACCGCTGGCTCATTGGGCGTGGCCCCGCTCGTTGCGGGCGCCGGCCTGGTCGGCCTGCCGGCGACGCAGGCCGGCCTTGATCCGGGCCGTCTCGAGGCGGCTCTCGGCGAGAGCAGCGTAGACGGCGGCCATGTCGACGGCGACCCGGTCGAGGAAGGCGTACACGTCGTCGGGGTTCAGCCCGCGACGCCCGAGCCCGGTCGGTGCGAAGCGGCGCTCGCGCACCTGCCACGGCAGCAGACTGGTGTGCGTCGAGGAGCGGATGGTCGCTCCAACCTCCCGTGCCGGTCGTTGGTTACGGGCGCTCATCTACTCGACCTGCCTTCCCTTTGATGGAGGGTGGGCCCGTGTTCACACCGCTTGCGCGAACCCACCCGGCCTGCCACCACAGCGTCGACTGGCAGCACGGCAGCGGGGTTGCTGCACGGCGTCACTCGACCGGGCTATAGATCCCCGTCCCGCGTTGAGCTTCCGCCGCCTTGATGAATATACGTACAGGGGCACAGGGGCACAACCACCACGACCCACGGGGGGACAAGGCTTACCAGGCATGACCGTCGATCCGCGCTCACACACGCCCGTTTACGTGCAGGTCGCTGACCTGTTGCGGAGACGGATCGAGTCCGGTGAGCTGGCGCCTGGGGTGTCGCTGCCGAGCGAATCGCGGCTGACACAGGAGTACGGCATTGGCCGTGAGGCGGTCCGGATGGCAATGTCGATCCTGCGTTCCGAAGGGCTGGTCAGCACGGTCCGCGGGCACGGAACGCGGGTACGACGTGCGCCTGAGCGGCAGCAGATGGAGTTGCCGGCCGGCGCGTCGGTCGTCGCTCGAATGCCGACGGGCCAAGAACGGAATGAGCTGCACCTGGACGAAGGCGTCCCGGTGCTGGAGATCCGCCACGGCAAGGGCGAGATGGAAGTCAAACCCGGCGACCAGGTCGAGCTGATGCGCCCGACCGAGAGTTAGCCACAGCAGCCGGACGAGTTAGCGGTCGTCCTCGTTGGCGTCGTCTGTGTCCTGCGGATCGTCGTCCTCCTCCGCGAAGGCCTCGGGTGCCTCCCCACCCCCGGTCAACTTCCCCGCATCAACGTCCCGCTGCGCCTGCTTGCCCATGGCCGTCTCCACCAGCTCCAGCAGAGCTCGCCGACGCGCAAGGAAGAAGGCGTCGAAGTCAGCGGCCCTCAGTGCCTTGGTGTCAATCAGGTGCGCACCGATGATGGCATCAAGTTCATCGGAGCCGATGGCGGCGGCACCTTCGAGCTTCGGCACGTAGGCCGCAGGAGAGGCTCCCCCGATGAAACGGTTGGTCTTCCCGGCCAGCGGCGTCTTGTTGATGATGCTCTCCCGGAGATTGCGCGGGATCTTGTTGTCGTCGCACCACTTCTTTGGAAAAACGTGATGGATGTCGACGTCGAGAGCGACGTACTGCGTATGGTCGAAGGTCTGGTGGAATCTCCAGTCCTTGGCACCCCCCGCCATCAGGAGTGCGTGCAAGCCCTTGTACGCGGCGGACTGCCGAGTTCGCAGAGACAGCAGCCGGGACTCAGCGAACGTCGCTCCCGACACGGTGCCCGGAAGCTCGGGGGCGGTGTCCGGGGACGTCACGGCTCGCGCCCAGGCCGGGACCTGGTCAACGTCGCGCGCGAAGCGGGTTTCCGTGGCGCCTCCGTAGAGCTCGCCGAGGATGCCGCACCAGAACCACTGGCGTAAACGGCTGCGAACCCCGTGGATGGTCGCAGCCTCGCCGAGGATCACGCGGATCACTGCCAGAGGCACCAGTTGAGTCGGGTAGGGGATGTCGCGCGCCCGGTGGATGTGTTCGTCCCGGAGGAACTGCGCAACCCACACCAACGCCTCCCGCACCTGCTCAGCCCAAGCCAGGTATTGACTGAGCTCAAGCCGCAGCACGTCTTCCTTCCGAGCGGAGGTGAACGACGACCCGTGAGCGGTCACGAGCAGGGTGATGGCTTGGAGGAAATCCGTGTTGCGGATGCCCCTCAGGACGGGATGGGCGGAGATGATCTCCTCGGTGAGCTGCCAGTCGTCCTTCAGCCGGAAGTCGTCCCCGTGCTGGTGGAAGTAGGCGGCGTCACCAGCGAAGGTCGCCGTCAACAACTCGAAGACGTTGAGGGGAAGGCCACCCGTGTTGACCTTCTCGAAGACGGTGGCGACCGCTCCCTTGGTCGTCGACTTGTCCAGCTCAATGGCAGGGATCTCGTAGCTCTGCATTGGCGTGAGGATCTCGCCTTGGAAGCGCTGGATGAGCGCTCGTCGCGCCGCCGCTTCACCCGTTTCTCCGGGAAAGTTCCACAACCAGTCGAGTTGACCTGGCGAGTCGTAGATCAGGCGGAACGGGAAGTAACCGTGTTCGCGCTCCTTCTCCGGCGTGGACACGTCGAGGCGAATGTCCTTGCCGAAGTTGGTCCGCTCGATCCCGTCGCCCGGCAGGACCACCACCGCCTCGTCCCGGCGAGCCGGGTCCTTTAAGGCTCGGGTGATGTCGATGTAAAAGCGTCGCTGAACCTGCTTCTTCCGGGCATCCTCGGTGTCGACAACACCCGGGCCGGTCAGGGACTGGTAGAGCGACGTCAAGCGCTGCTGCCCGTCGAGTAGGAGCAAATCTGGCTCCACCTTACTGGACATCGGAGGAGTTCCCTCGATCGCCTTTGGCTTGAACCGCACCTGGTCGTTGCCGGTTTGAAGCAGCATCAGCACGCCGAGCGGGTGGCCCAGAGTCACCGTGACGAGCAGGGATCTGATGCGCTCCTCGTCCCACTTGTAGCCGCGCTGGAAGTCCGGAAGCTGGATGCTGCCGCTGCCGGCCTGCTCCAGCAGCTTGGACAACTTGTACTGTGGCGTCTGGAATCCCACGGTGCTCCCTGCAACGATCAGTTGACAATTTCGTCAGGCTATGAGACCGGCTTCGACCCCAGCGCCCACTAGCGGTCGGTTTTAGGGAAGTTGAATGCCTCGGCATCGGTAGCCGGTGTGCTCGTCGCGGTGACGCATCCAGATCACCACGTCGAGAACTCTGAGCAAAGTGATGGCGTCCGCAGGCAATCCAGCACGCCTTCGGAGGTCGAAAAGGCGGCTGGCGAGCGTCGCTTCCTGCTCCAACAGACGACCGTGCAGCCAGCGCCAGAAGTTTCTGCGAGTCCGGAAAGCACATGCGACGATCTCATCGTAGACCGGTACGAGCAAGGGCCGCTTGCGCGCGAGTAGTTTCCCAGCCACGACCCAGCCAATGCCGTCCGCCTTCCGCAATAACCGCCAAGCCCGGTCAGCTCGTCCTCGCTCTTCGATGTATTGGCTCGCGTCAGGGTGCCCCAGGGATACGTGCGTCGGTATGCCCCGCAACTCGGCCGTTACGGCCTTCCCCAGCGCCCCTTGCAAGAGATCGAGAGAGGTATGCGGCGGCACTCGAACGCTGAGCAGTTCGACCGCGACCAGATCCTCCGCGGTGATGACGTCGCGGGTTTCCGCTCGGTCACCGCCGCCCCCGAGCCGTTCGAACTGTCCGCCGGTGAACGGCGAACGACCATCGACCCCGAAGTACCGGCGCAGATCGTTGACAGATTGCGGCTCGTCCAGGACTGTGAGAATCTGCGCGAGGGTGAGCGGCTGTCTCACGCCTCCCCCTCGGTTGCCACACGGCGTCGGATCTCCTTGAGGGTCACCATGTCACCGGCTCGGGCATCCTCTGCCGACCAGAAGTCGAGCCCATCGGTGGCCCGCCGGGTCGCGGTGATCGACGACCCATACACGTCGATCTTCACCGCCTCCCCAGCCGCGCTCGGGGATCCGAGGACCCGGCCCTCGTAGCGGATGCTGCCGTCAATGAGTACCTCGGCGACGTACTGCTTGCCCAGATACTTCCCGTATAGCTTGCTGCCCGGACGCAACCTCCCAGCCCTGATCAGGTCGATCACCTTGAGCGCGCGTTCTGCGCTGGTCACCGGCCGCTTGAGCGGACGCCCTTTGGCCGAACCGGGTGGCGTCAGCTGCTGAGGCACAGTAGGGGTGGCCGATGGACGCACGACGTGCACCGGTTCAGTTACGGGGACAGGACTGACTTTGGTCGGTGCAGCGGACGACGGAAAATCGAAGGTGGCACGGGCTCGGATGAGACTGGACCGGACCTCGTCCCTGCTAAGCCTGGGCAGGCGCCGATCGAGCATCGCCACCAGCTCCGCCGCAGGCTCCCCGTCACCGAAAAGTTCGAGCAACTCCCCGTGGACCTGGCGATCGACGAAGTAGCCCTTCCACAACTCCTCAATGCGGTTGTCACGCATGTTGCCCTTGCTGAGCAGCGACAGCAGGTCTACCGCATCGTCGAGGCCCTCCTCGATACGGACCGCGCGGAACAGCTTGTGCTCGATGGGCACTGGCGCGTGGGCGTTGTAGATCCGCCACTCGGCGCCGTCGGTCAGCGCCACCCACTCGACGCCGGCAACCGCGGCATAACTGATGGTCTGGTTGGCCCACCGCGGATCGTCGAGGTTCTCCCCGAGGCCCTTCGCTTCGATGAACAGGCGTGGTGTTCGCAGCAGAAGGAGGGCATAGTCGACCGGGTTGTCGGGACCGCGTCGACGATACTCACGGTGCACCTCGTCTGGGTCAAACAGGTCCCAGCCGAGCGCTCCGATGACTGGTTCAATCAGCCCGGCCTTGGTGTTTTGCTCACCAATGCGCTGGTGTTGACGGCGGAATCGCGCCACCCGTTCGACGCACTTCTTCAGCGCGTCTTCCAGCTCCAACATGCTCATCACCCCTCACGCCGTCGGTTCGTCTCATCGGTCGCGTTCTCGCCGAGTCGATCGAGGTGCACCAACAATGTCTCGATTTCCACCGCCGCTGGCGACTGCGACCCATACAGCGCGCTGACGTCTCGAAGCAGATCCGTGAGGTGGCGACGAGCCCCGGTCACGTCACCGACCCCAGCAGCGAGCATGGCGACCTGCTGCCGCAGTGAAAACAACTCAGGCGACTCAGGCGACAGCGCACGCTGCTCTTCGGCGAGCAGCGAACGCAGCTCGTCCAAGGCTGTGGTCGCCTCGCCCAACTCCGCCTGGCACACCGCAGCCTGCTGCCGGCACTGCCAGATCAGCTCCTGGTCGGGCACCGGGCGGGTCGCCAGGTCCGGAATGAGTCGCTGAAACTCGGGCAGGGCCTGCCGGAACGCGCCGGCGAGGACGTACAGGTTGGCCAGGTGGAGCCGCAGCTCCAGGATCCTCGGCTGCCTCGCGCCGTGCCCCTTCCTGACCGGCCGCAGGGCCGTCTCCAGCAGCTCGGCGGCCTGGGTGAACCGCTCCTCCTCGGCCAGGTCCCACGCCCGCTCCGCTACCTCACTCAGCTCATCGATGGAGAGAGCCTCGACGACCTCCGGAGCGTTGCGGGGCCGCACGACGTCCACCCTGGTGGGTGCCAGTGGCACACGTGGCGGCAACGGGCCGAACGGGTACCGGTACGGCATCGTGGGGTCCACCGGTTCACCGCCCGCGACGGTCAGCGCCAGGTCGGCGGCCAGCTCACGCTCTACTGCCCCGAGTGGAGCCAGTAGCTCATACACCTCCGTGGCTGATCCCGGACGGTGCTGCGGATCTTTGGCGAGTAGTTGCGCGACGAGCCGCACCAGCTCTTCGGGCACGCCCCCGCGGTGGTCCGCAACGGAGGGCACCGGGTCATTCATGTGCCGGTGCAGCATGCCGAGCGGATTGTCGGACCGGTAAGGCGGGTTGCCGGTCAGCAGCTCGAACAGCACACAGCCGAGCGCGTACAGGTCTGCTCTCGGACCCACCGTGCTGCTCAACGCCTGCTCGGGTGCCATGTATGTAGGCGTGCCGAGGGTGTGCCCGGTGGCGGTCAGTCGCGGAACGTCAGCCGGCCCGAGGAGCGCAGCCACGCCGAAGTCGAGGACCTTGACCGCGCCGGTCGGCGTGAGCATGAGGTTCTGCGGCTTGAGGTCGCGGTGCACCAGCGAGGCGGCGTGGGCCGCCGCCAGCACGGAGCAAATCTGCGCACCGATCGCCGCCGCCCACGGCACGGAGAGCCACCCCCGCTCGGCAATGAGATCAGCGACCAGCATGCCCGGCACCAACTGCATGACAATGTAGATGTCGTCGCCCTGAACCCCGACGTCGTGAACGCTGGGCACGCCTGGATGATCGAGCCGGGCGGTAACACGCGCCTCCCGGAAGAACCGCTCGACTGCGTACTCCCGCTCGCTCTCTGGGATGGAGAGCTTGCGGAGGAACTTGATGGCGACTGGCCGGTCGAGTTTCTCGTCGAAGCCGGCCCACACCTCGCCCATACCGCCATGGCCTACCGGGTACGTCAATTCGTACCGCTCAGCGACACGCTCCTGCGCCCGCATCACGCCCCCAACGCATGTCGCATCTCATTGCAGCAACCATCGACGTAGCTCGGATTCGTCACCGTACAGTTCGCCCTACCTATGGTTCTGAGGCGGAAGCGGTTATCGGACGGGAGACAACCGTCCTCCTTTCGGCGAGGGTGGAAGGTCAGGCGATGCCCTTGCGGCTGCGGATCATCTGGTACGCCTGCCGGCGGGCGAACTGGTTGAGCTGCGAGCGCAGGCTTTCGTCGTCCAGGTAGCGCTGCATCAGCTTGCCGTTGTCGTCGTGGCGGGACAGGATCACGTCCTCGATCCGCTTGTCGCAGACCACGCCGAAGTTGCTCTCGTCGTTGACCATCGCGGCGGCTTCGAGGGTGCCGTCCTCGGCCAGGGCTACGATCTGCTGCTCGACCCAGACCTTGTCGGCCTCGCCGAGCCCGATGCCGAACCTGTCGTTGAACGCATCAATCAGCTCGGACAACACGACCTTCTCCAGGTCGTGCTGTCGGCCCGCACCGCCGCCGAGGAAGCCGGGAAGCATCTGCTCGCCCTCCGGCGACAGCGACGCGTCGTGCTCGCCGGTCTTGCTGACCCGTAGGTGGGTCAACTCCACCTCGCCGATGTCGACAGACGGATCCTGGCGGCGGGGCAGCCGGTTGAGCAGTGCCCGCCCGTACAGGTAGAGCCGCTCCAGGTCCTCGTCGTGGTACGGCACGACCTGACTGAGGAACGCGTACATGCGGGTGTAGTCGCGCAGCGCGGACCGGAAGCCGTCCGCGGCCTCGGGGTCGTCGGCGGCCAGGGCGTTGAAGCGCTGCACGGCCGGCTCCGTGAAGCGGTAGAGGGAGGCGTGCGCCCGCTGGAGGGCGGTGTCACTCGTCGCCTTCTGCTCCACGGCGAGCAACGCCTCGGCGTACGCCTGCATCTCCGAGTCGACCAGCACGGGGTAACCCGTCACCGCGTTCTGGGCGGTGTAGAGCAGGTTGGGGTCAGTGGGCGTGGTGGCGGCGGTTTCGAAGTACGGCTTGAACTGCTCGGCGATGTCGCCGGCCTCGTTGACGAAGTCGAGGACGAAGACGTCGCCCTGGGCCTTGAGCGGGTGGGTGCGGTTGAGCCGGGACAGGGTCTGCACCGCGGCGACGTTCTTGAGCAGCTTGTCGACGTACATCGTGGTGAGCAGCGGCTGGTCGAAGCCGGTCTGGTACTTCTCGGCGACGACCAAGATCTTGTGCTCGACGTCCTGCTTGGCCTTCGCCGTGCCGGCGTACTTGTCGTCGGCGGCCGTGTAGGCGAACCGCTCGGGCAGCTCGCCCTCGCTGAAGCCGTTGCTCCGCGCCTCGGTGTGCTCGACGCCGTCGATCTCCAGGTCGCCGGAGAAGGCGACCAGGGACTCGCAGCCGACGTAACCCTGCATCTCGACGTACTTCTTGATGGCGGTGTGCAGGCGGACGGCGGCCTCGCGGGAGCCGGTGACGACCATGGCCTTGGCGCGGTTGCCCAGGCGCGGTGCGGTGTGCTTGCGGAAGTGCTCGACGATGATCTCGGCTTTTTGCGCCTGCATGGTGGGGTGCAGGCTGGCGAAGCGGGCGAGCTGGGCGCCGGCCTTCTTCGGGTCGACCTCCGGGTCATCGGGGTTGGCGTTGGCCAGCTTCCAGTACGACTTGTAGGTCAGGTAGTTGCGCAGCACGTCGAGAATGAAGCCCTCGTCGATGGCCTGCCGCATCGAGTACGTATGGAACGGCTGCGGGTTGCCAGTGACCGGATGCGGCGTGCCGAAGAGTTCGAGGGTTTTCGGCTTTGGCGTGGCGGTGAACGCGAAGTACGACAGCGTCTCATGCCGGCCCCGGGCCAGCGCCGACGCGGTGAGCAGGTCACCCGACTCGTCCACGTCGTCGCTGCCGAGCTTCAGCAGCACCTTCTTCAACGCGGCGGCCGAGTCGCCGGATTGCGACGAGTGCGCCTCGTCGACGATGACCGCGAACCGCTTGCCCTTGAGCCCCTGCACCTTCTCGAGGATGTAGGGGAACTTCTGCATCGTGGTGATGATGATCTTCGCGGTTTCGCCCTGGAGGGCGGCGGCGAGCTGAGCTGAGTCCTTGTCGATCCGCTGCACCACGCCCGGTACGTGCTCGAACTGGAAGACGGTGTCCTGCAGCTGCCGGTCGAGCACCACGCGGTCGGTGATGATGATGACCTTGTCGAAGACCGGCTCGTTGGGGCGCAGCCCCTTGGCCTGGGCATCCTGATCGAGGGCCGGTGCGGTGTGCAGGCTGGAGAGCCGGTGCGCCAGCCAGGCGATGGTGTTCGACTTGCCCGATCCGGCCGAGTGCATGACCAGGTAGTTGTGGCCGGAGCCGTTGCGGGCGGTGTGCTCGGTGAGCTGGGTGACGGCGTGCCACTGGTGGTAGCGCGGGAAGATCAGGTTCCGCGACTCCTTGGCGGTGTGCAGGAACCGCCGGACCAGGTCCATCCACGTGTCCGGGTGCCAGATCTGTTCCCACAGATAAGAGCTGCGGTAGCCGCTTTCGCCCGCAGGCGGGTTGCCGGCGCCGCCGGACACTCCCGGACCATCGGAGCCCGTATTGAAGGGCAGGAACCGGGTCTTGTCGCCAGCCAGTTTCGTCGTGACGAAGACCATGTCGGGGTCCACAGCGAAGTGAACGAGGGTACGCCTCGCGAAGAGCAGTTCTTTCGGGTCGCGGGTTTCGCGGTACTGCTTCTTGGCGTCCTCGACGGTCTGTCCGGTCAGCGGGTTCTTCAACTCGGCGGTCGCCAGGGGGATGCCGTTGACGAAGAGGACCAGGTCGAGGATGTTGTTGTTGCTCGTCGAGTAGGCGAGCTGGCGGGTGACGGTGAGGCGGTTGGCGCGGTAGAGCTTAAGCGCACCCTCGGTAATGGCGTGAGCGGGCTTGAAGTAGGCAAGGCGAATCAGGATGCCCTTGTCCTTGATCCCCCTCCGCAGGACGTCGAGAGGGCCTCGTTCGTCGATCTGCTTCGCGAGGTGCTGGGCGAAGTGCCGCTGCGCCTCGTCGGGGTTGTTTCCTTGGTAGGCCAGCAGCTTCGCCCAGTCGTCGGGTTGGGTCGCGCCGATGAAAGCGAAAACTTCCCCTGTATCGAGGCCCAGCTGACGGTCATAGTTGCTGGGCAGACCGCGCAACCATCGCGAGCGGAGCAATGCTCCCTGGATGGCAGCCTCGAACGACTTCTCCTGGTCGACGCCGCTCATAGTTCCGCCCCCCGCGCCGTCGACACGTCGAATTGTCCGGTAACCGCCGCCGTGATCAGCGCTTGCCGGAGCTCTTCAGCGAGAACAAAAGACCGGTTTACGGCGGAACGAAGGGGGCGAGCAGAGCCAATCCATCCTCCGATCTCCTCTTGCAAACGGGGAGGGACGGCGGGAATAGGAATTCGGCCAAACCCATCCCAGTTGCGGAAATCTACCGCACGTTCCCGAGTGCTGGTAGCAAAGAGGCCCAAGTACCCAGTGATCGCAAGCACTCGAAGCAATCTTCCCAGGAAGAGCGCGTTTCCTCTGTCACGCGGAACGCAGACGTGATAGACCGGGCTGCAGTTTCCCGATGATTCGGATGTTCCAATCGCTCCCGCGAATCCATCCAAGCCATGTATCACCACGTCCCCCGTCTGTACGAACTGCCCCTGCGCTTCGGTGCCAGTGGGTAGGGTATAACCACTAGGGCGACGCGCCGACCGGGCTACCACCTGTCCGTCGCGGAAAGCAGTTACGACATCGCCATCCGGATCCGCAGGCCGAACAAGCTTAGCCAGAGCTCTACGAATGGGGATCACGGACGTGCTCGGATCAGCCAACCCGACCAGCTGGCTTGATCCGATAAATTCGAGGATCCGACTATTGATTTTCTCATCCAGTAGAGAAAGTACTCTCTGTTTCTTCGAGACCAAGGCATCGATCTTGCCGGCCTCGCCGTCAAGGAAGTCCGCGATCCGCCGCTGTTCGTCTTTATTTGGGACATCAATCCGAATCTCGCCAAGTTCTTCAGCGTTGAGGTGCGGCTGAGCCGCTCGACTTCTGGCGATTTCGATCTGGCCCCGAACAGGCCGGCTACGTAGCGCATAGGCGAGGAAACGGGGTTCAGCAAATTGCGGAGTAAGGCGCAAGTCGTAGCCCGGCGCCGAGCCGGCCCACATATCCGTCACGATTGCCGAATCGCCGGTACAAGCGCCACTCCGGACTACTAGAATCTCACCGGAACGGAGCAGCGGGGCTCTATCAAGCGGCAAGTCAGACTTTGCGGCGAAGATCAGATTTTCCCGAACGATGAGCCCGTCAGTGATATTTGTAGCCCTAATAATCGGCACGCCTTCGGCGCTTAGCCGCGGGGGCTGCCCCAGCCCATACGACACCCGAGCCAGGCGCTTGATTGGCGTTGCCACCCACGACTTGTACGAACTCACTTGACCACCGCTCGTAGCAAGGTCTGGATTTCGATCTCGACAGCCCTCAGCTCAGCGTCGATGGCAGCCAAGGGTCGCGGCGGTGCATAGTTGTAGAAGTGCCGATTGACAGGCAGTTCATAGCCGACCTTTGTTTTTGTGTCATCAATCCAGGCATCCGAGTGATACAGCAGTACCTCCCGTTTGAGGTAGTCGTGCACATCCTCGTCCAGCGGCACGTTCTCGTTCTCGCGCAGGTCCGGGTCCGACAGCGGGTTGCCCTTGCGGTCGGTCTGCACCTCCCCCTCCGGGTCGCTAATCGAGAACGCCTCCCACACCGCCTTCTCCACCGCCGCCGGCAGCTTCCCCAGCCCGTTCAGCTTCATCGCGAACTCGGCCCGCGTCCCGGAGAACGTACCGATCAGGGACTTCGCCGCCGTCAGCAGTGACTCCCGCTCCGCGTATTTGAAGACCGCCTTCGCCTCCGCGAGCAGCGCGACCGTCTCCTCGGTGACCTCGAAGCGCAGTCGCAGCGGGCGTTCGACGGTGATCCGCTGGTAGCCGAAGTCGGTGGTCTTGAAGATCTTTACCTTGGCGTGCTGCGGGTGCTCCGGGTCGTCCGCGATGGACAGTGCGTCCACGTACGCGCGGGTCAGCTCTGCAATGTGCTCGTCGGTGAGCATCTTGCGCTTGTCGCCGAGGCTCTTGCGCATCTTGGTCCAGTAATCGCGACCGTCGAGCAGCACGACCTTTCGCCGGCGGGCGGGCTCCTTGCGGTTGGTAAGGATCCAGAAGTACGTGGAGATGCCGGTGTTGTAGAAGAGCTGGTCGGGCAGCGCGACGATGCCTTCGAGGAGGTCGTTCTCCAGGATCCACCGGCGGATCTCCGACTCGCCCGACCCGGCGGCACCGGTGAAGAGCGGCGAGCCGTTGAAAACGATTGCCAGCCGGCTTCCGCCGTCCTCGGGGCGCTTCATCTTCGAGACCATGTGCTGGAGGAAGAGCAGCGAGCCGTCGTTGATCCGAGGCAGGCCAGCGCCAAACCGCCCAGCGTGGCCACGGGCATGCTCGGCCTTGATGAACGGCTCGACCTTCTTCCACTCGACCCCGAACGGCGGGTTGGCGAGCATGTAGTCGAAGCGCTCGTCTTCGTGGCCATCCTGGCTGAACGAGTTGCCGTAGGCGATCTTCGTTGGGTCGCCGCCCTTGAGCATCATGTCGGAGCGGCAGATCGCGTACGTCTCGCCGTTGAGCTCCTGCCCGTACACCTCGACGGTGGCGTGCGGGTTGTGCTCCTGGATGTGGTCCTGGGCCTCGCTGAGCATGCCCCCGGTGCCGCAGGCCGGGTCGTAGATCTTGCGGACGATGCCCGGGGTGATCAGGTCGTCCTCGTCGGGGGCGAGGAGCAGGTTGACCATCAGCTTGATGACCTCACGCGGGGTGAAGTGCTCACCGGCGGTCTCGTTGCTGATTTCGGAGAAGCGGCGGATCAGCTCCTCGAAGACGTAGCCCATCTGGTGGTTGGAGACCACGTCCGGGTGCAGGTCGATGTCGGCGAACTTGGCGACCACCTGGTAGAGCAGCCCGGCCTCGGCGAGGCGGCTGATCTGGGTGTCGAAGCCGTACTTCTCCAGCACGTCGACCGCACCGGGCGAGAAGCCACCGATGTAGGCGCGCAGGTTGAGCGCCACGTTGTCCTGGTCGCCGAGCAGCTTGCGGAAGGACATCTCGCTGGTGTTGTAGAACGACAGCCCGGCGGTCTTGCGCAGCACCGGGTCCATGTTCTGCACGCCCATGTCCTTGAGCTGCGCATGCCGGGCCAGCACCGCGTCTTTCGTCGGCTCCAACACGCAGTCCAGCCGACGCAGGACGGTCAGGGGAAGGACCACCCGGCCGTACTCGGACTGCTTGTAGTCCCCGCGGAGCAGGTCGGCGACCGACCAGATGAAGTTCGCGAGCTCTTGGTGCTTGGTGCTCACCAGGTTCCTTTCGATTGCCTTAAGTCAGGAGTATTGCTGCTGGCCGGCGTTGTCGGGGTCCCCCACTCGGCGGAGATGATCAACCAAGTGTCAGCGGGTCGTCGCTGACGGAGGATTCATACTTCGCTAGGCTCGCGAGTATGAGTCGGCGTGTGACGATCTCCGTCCCTGATGACGTGGCCGAGCAGCTGGATGCGCTCCCGGCCCGCCAGGTTTCCGCGTACGTCACCGAAGCGCTGCGCCGCCGTCGGATATCCGACGACATGCGGGCCGCGCTGCGGGCGGCCGGGCACGGCGAGTTCCCGTACGACCCGCAAGGCGCGGCGCGGCGCCTCGCCTCTCGCCAGGTGACACCGGAGATGCGCGAGGCGGCGATCGCCCGGGTGGCGGAGCTGTTGGAGCGTCCGGTCGACGAGGTCCGCGCCGACTTCGACCGGCCGAGCGCGGCGTGAGCGCACCGGTCTACGTGCTCGACACCGGCGCCCTGATGGCCTACGCCCAGGGCGTCGAGGCCGTCGGTGAGGCGATGGTGGCGGCGGCCGACGCCGACGCGACTGTTGCCGTTCCGCTGGTCTGCCTGCTCGAGGCGTACAGCCTGCTCGACCACACCGAGCACGAGTACCTGGCGATGCTGCGTCGCAACCCGGCCGTCCAGGTCGTCACGCCGGCCCTGCACGTCGACCGGGCCGACGACTGCCCGGTGATCGGGGGCATGGCCCGGCAGGCCGGCCGCCTCGGTGCCGGCCACGCGGCGTTCCTCGCAATCAGCAGCGCTGCCGGCCTCATCACGTCTCGGGCCGATCAGGTGCGCAAGGTACTCGGCGACGACTGGCCGATCGTCGAGGTCTGAGGTCACCGCGCGGCGTCCGGTCGGATCGTTCCCCGAGCCAGGCCGTCGGCGGTGAGTTGGGCCAGCTCCGCTCCGAGCGACGCGGCCTGCCGAATCGCTGACTCGAAGGCGTCCAGGCGCCGGAACGCGTCGCCGTGCGCCCGCTGCTCCTCCAACGAGAGTCGCCGCACCTGCGCCCGTCGAATGTCGAACCGCATCGTGCCCGAGAGACTCGACGACTGCTTCTCGTTCGCCGACGTTCGCAGCTGACCCGCCAGAAACCACGGATCCAACGCCGCCGGATTGGGCCGCAGCAGGTAGAGGTTGCGCCCCAACAGCGCCCCCTCGGTCGTGACCACCCGCGCGGTGAGCTGCCGCGCGATCATCGGCACCACCACGTCCCCCACAGCGAGGCGGATCTCCTGCCCGAAGCGGTCGTCGATCCGCCCGGACGCCGCCACCCCGGCGAGCACGTCCTGAACGGTGAGCACTGGTGGCCCGTCCGGTGCGGGTGTGGACGTGCCGGCGCGAACCGGGCCGATCAGTTGCAGTGCCCCGCTCTTCGCCAGCTCCCCCACCGTGAGGAAGAGGCCGTCCGGCCCGTCGGGTGCTGGCGTGACCTGCGGTAGCAACGCCGGCAACTCACCGACGATGGCGGCCAGTCGCTCTCTGGTGCGTACCAGATGCTCTCCGGAAGCCTCGCCCACGACGGCGGGTTGCCGGCGCGCGGGGGTGAGGTCGACCTCCTCGTCGAGCAGCTCGATGACCGGGACCGCGCGGGCGAACCCGGCCTCCTCGATGTCGGAGTCCGGGGCGGCGGCGAAGGCCCGCCACGCGGCCAGCACGCGCGGCGCGGTGTCGGCCAGGTCGCCGCCTGCGGCGTCGATCAGCAGCGCACGCGCCGGTGGCGGCGCGTCGGTCGCGGCCCGCCGCAGCACCCACAGATGCAGGGGTACGCCGTGCGGCGCCGCCACCCCCGGTGGAAGCGCGATGACGGCGCGCAGGTGGCCTCGGCGCAGCAGCTCGCTGCGGATGCGTTTGCCGGCGCGGCGACTGGCGACCGTGGGTGGCATCAGCAGGACGGCGTGCCCACCGACCCGCACATGGGCGAGGGCGTGCTGCACCCAGGCCAGCTCGGGTTCGGTACGGGGTGTGGTGCCGACGACCCAGCGGGGGTCGTGGCCGAGTTCCTCGTCACCCCAATTGGTGGCGCCGAACGGTGGGTGGCAGACGACGGCGTCGACGGCGCGGCCGGCGAAGGCGTCGGCGCGCAGCGAGTCACCGGTGCTGACCTCCCCGGGTACGTCGTGCAGGGCCAACCACAGGCCGGCGAGCCGGGCCAGGTCGTCGTCGAGCTCCTGCCCGTACACGGATGTGCTGCCGGCGCGGACGGCGGCTCGCAGGATGGCGCCGGAGCCGGCGGCCGGGTCGAGCACTGAGCCGCCGCTGACGTTGGCGAGCCCGATCATCAGGTCGGCGAGGTCGTCGGGGGTGGCGAAAGGGCGGCCGGGCCCCGGTGCGGAGAACCGCTGCCACAGCTCGTCGAACGCGCCCTGCGGGCCCAGCTCGTCGGCGAGGGCGTCGATGTCGGGCAGCAGCGGCGCGAGTTGCGCGTCGGGGTGACCGGTTCGGGAGCCGCGCTGGCGGGCCAGGAGGAGGGCGCCGACGGCGGCGAGGCCGGCGGCCGGGGTGTCGCTGGCCGCGGCGAGGTGTCGCCAGAGCCGGTCGGCGGTGGCCAGCTCGGGGAGCTTGCCCTGGGCGCGGAGCCACTGCTCGACCTGGATCAGGTCGAACTCGGGGCTCGCCGTCGTCCCGCCCACCGGGGCAGGGAAGTCGGGATGCCGTTTACGCCAGTTGCTGACCGCAGCACGACCGACGCCGGCGAGCCGGGCGATCTCCGCTGCCGTGATGGTCGGGTTCTCCTGCACGCCGAAAGTCTCGCACATCTGTCAAGCACGAGATTGTCTGTTGACACTGTTGTCGGACGATGCTCTTATTGACCCCGCAACGATCACTTCAGGAGGACAACGATGCGCAAGACCACGACTCTCGCCCTGCTCGCCACCGGCCTCATCGCCCTGGGCTGCGGCTCCGGTACCGCCGACAAGTCCACGAGCTCCAGCGCCGGAGACAAGGGCGAGGACGCCCCGGCGAAGACCGCGAAGGTAGGCGAGGCGGCCCGGGACGGGAAGTTCGAGTTCACGGTGAAGTCGTCCAAGTGCGGCGTCGCCAAGATCGGCACCGACCTGATCGGCGCGAAGGCGCAGGGCCAGTTCTGCCTGGTCACGCTCAACGTGAAGAACATCGGCAAGGAAGCGCAGATGTTCGACGGCAGCAGCCAGAAGGCGTACGCGGCCGACGGCACCGAGTACTCCGCCGACACCGGCGCGGCGATCTACGCCAACAAGAACGCCGAGACGTTCCTCAACGACATCAACCCCGGCAACCAGGTCAACGGCGTCGTGGTCTTCGACATCCCGAAGAACGTCAAGCTCGCCAAGCTCGAGCTGCACGACTCGATGTTCTCCGGCGGCGTCGACGTCGCCCTCGGCTGACGAGCGCCATCCCCTTGCAACAGCGGGGTGGGCGTCCCGCCCGCCCCGCTGTCCCCCGCCATCGTCAGTTCACTGGAGGAACCGTCGTGACCAATCCGACCACCCCGACCTCGCCCGACGAGCCGACCCGCCTGCCCGAGGCGTCTGAAGAGCCGCGCAACGCGGCGGCTGGCGATGCGCCGCCGGCCGGTGCCGCCGTACCGCCTGAGGACCCGACGGTCCGGCTCGCTGGCGTTCCGGCCGGTGTCGCCGTCCCGACCAAGCGATCTGTCGCCAAGGCCTGGGCCGCCGGCGGCTTGGCCCTCGTCATCGCCCTCTGCTGCGGGGGCGCCGTCGTCGGCGCGGTCGCCGGCGACGACGCCGAGCCGGCTGCCAGTGCGAGCAGCTCCACGTCTACCGCTCCGAGCAGTGCCACGCCGACCACTGCTGCGCCGACGGCCACCGCCACGACGGCTGCGCCCACCACGACCGCGCCCACGACCACCGCCGCCGAGCCGACCACGGCCCCGCCGACCCCCAAGCCGAAGGTGCTCAAGGGACGAGGCGACGACGTCGTACGGATCAAGGAACTGACCGATCTGTCGGTCATCAAGTTCACCTGCAAGTGCTCCAGCAACACCACCCTGAAGAGCGACGGGGACGGCCTGCTGGTGAACGAGATCGGCTCCTACAGCGGTAAGCGGTGGATCAACCTTGAAGACGGTTCACTGACCACCCAGTTCGAGGTGGAGGCGTCCGGGTCGTGGACGTTGACGATCGGCAGCGTGGAGCAGATGGCCACGAAGGCGCTCACCGGAAAGGCTGCGGGCAAGGGTGACGACGTGCTGGTACTCGGCGGCGATGCCGCCGCCGCGAAGATCACGCACTCCAGGGGCAGCTCGAACTTCGTCGTACACGCCTACTCGATGGAGACCGGCGAAGGTGGCCTGCTCGTCAACGAGATCGGCGGCTACTCCGGCGTGCGTCCCCTGCAGGCGCCCGCCCTCGTTCAGGT
This sequence comes from Micromonospora sp. NPDC005197, assembly GCF_040608295.1. Classification (NCBI taxonomy): domain Bacteria; kingdom Bacillati; phylum Actinomycetota; class Actinomycetes; order Micromonosporales; family Micromonosporaceae; genus Micromonospora; species Micromonospora sp. NPDC005197. Next base: position 42,050 of record NZ_JBEXHY010000027.1, read on the forward strand.
GACGGCGGACGGCAACTGGACCATCACGCCCGCCTGATCCGTTGACGACATCAGCTCCATAGCGTCGAGGCGGAAGACGGCCACAGCCGGCGCCTCGACCATCCTCTCCCGAGACGTCAGGAGGCGTCGTGCGTCCCGATGAGTTCCTCCGCACCCTGGCCCTGCTCCCCCCTCCCCTGCACGACCGTGCACTCACCCTGCGCGCCTTCACCCGCCCTACCCGCTGCGACGACTGCCAGCGCATCGGCGACGCCCTCCGCCTGGCCCTCACCGCCGCCCACTACGACGAGCTGACCTCCACCGGTGAGCTGCTCGACACCGCCGAGCGGCTGGCCGCCGACCACGGCATCCACCGCCGGTCCGGCGACGACCAGCAGCGCGGCCGCGGCCGGGTGGTCCGCTGGGCGGCGACGTCCGCGCCGCTGGTCGCCGCGACCGACGCCAGCTGGAAGGGCCGCGTCGGCGGCATCGGGTACGTCGTCAGCGACGGCCATTACGGCCTGCTCGGCCGGGGCACCGGTCGGCTCGACCCGACCGGCGTCTCCCGGGTGCTGATCAACGAGCTACGCGCGGTCGACTACCTGCTCACCGGGTATGACGAGGTGCCAGCGGGCATGACCGTACTGCTGGACAGCCTCGCCGCCCTGCGCTATCTGCGCCGCTGGCAGGCCGGCGAGACCGGCGCGATGCCGGCCGGCTACAGCCTCCGGGAGCGCCGCTGGTCGGACCAGCCCACCCTGGTCCGGCTCGCCGAGCAGGTGGCCCGCCGCCCCGATCTGACGTTCGCGCACGTCAAGGGACACAGCGGCCACGCCCTCAACGAGGCTGCCGACGGCCTGTCGCACATGGCCCGCCGGCGGCAGGAGGAGTCCTTCGACCTGCGTCCTCGGGCGCACGCCCTGGTCGACGCGTTCCTGCGCGACTGGCACGCGAACGTCACGCTCTGACCGCGCGACCACGGTAACGCACATCCACCGCTCACCCGGGCGGACCGACGACCCGTCGGTCCGCGGACACCACACGCCTGGAGACGACCATGACCCAGCCTCCCCCGCCCACCACGCCCCTGATCGAGCTGATCTTCGACCGGCTCGCCGCCGCTGACGTACCGACCGAGACCGCCGAGCTGGTCCTCGCCGCCCTCACCAGCGAGGACGACCTGACCGCAGCCCTCGCCGGCACGCCCACCCGGCTCGACCCCCGCTCCCCCACCGGCGACGGCCCAACCGAACGGATCTGGCTGAAGTCGGTGACCGTCGCCGGGTTCCGCGGCGTCGGCCCGGAGCGGACCCTCCAGATCGACCCCGGTCCGGGCCTCACCCTGGTCGTGGGCCGCAACGGCTCCGGCAAGTCCAGCTTCGCCGAGGCCGTCGAGCTCGCCCTGACCGGTGACAGCGCCAGGTGGGCCGACAAGACGAGCGTCTGGCGTACGGGATGGCGCAACCTGCACAGCCCGGACCCGTGCTGGGTCGACGTCGAGCTGCGGGTCGACGGGGTGGCCACGCCGACGCGGGTGAACCGTGCGTGGCCGGTCGGGGCCGAGCTGGCCGACGCCGAGGTGACCGTCACCAGCGCCCAGGGTCGGCACATCGGCCTCTCCGAGCTGGGTCTGGCCCGCCCGCTGGAGCTGTACCGGCCGTTCCTCACCGCCGCCGAGCTGGGCAAGCTCGCCGCTGGCACGCAGAGCCAGCTCTTCGACGCGCTCTTCGCGATCCTCGGCCTGGACGCGCTCACCGACGCCGATCAGCGTCTGCTGCGCGCCGCCCGGCCGCACGACGCCACCATCAAGGAGGTACGCGCACAGCGCACCGCCCTGGCCGACGCGCTTGCGGGAATCGCCGACGATCGGGCTCGGCGGACCGCCGCTCTGCTGCGTGGCCGGGGTGCGGTCGACCTCGCGGCGGTGACGGCGATCCTCGACGAGCCGGACGAGGCGACCGCCGACCGGGAGGTGCTGCTCTGCCGGGAGCTCGCCGCCCTCGCCCCGCCGCCGGTCGACGAGGTGACCCGGCTGGCCGGCCAGCTGCGGGAGGCGGCGGCGGAGGCGATGCGCTACGACGGTGGCCGGTCCCGGGCGGCGTTGCGCAGCGCCGAGCTGCTCCGCCTCGCCCTCGAACACCACGACGACGAGGGCGACGGGTCGTGCCCGGTGTGCGCCACCGGCACCCTGGACGGCGGGTGGCGTGCCGCGGCCGCGCAGTCGCTCACCGAGCTTCGGCAGCGCAGCGTCGCCGCCCAGACGGCGACGACCCGGCTGACGGCTCTGCTGCGGCAGGCGCACCACCTGATCGACGACCTCGCGGTGCCCGAGGGCCCCGGGGCGGAGCCGACGGTCGGGGCACTGCGGGACGACGTGGCCGCGCTGCGGCGCGTACCCGGGGAGCCGGCCGAACTGGCCGACCACCTGGCCGCACGGTACCCGGCGGTGGTGACCGCGGCGGACGCGGCCCGCGCGTACGCCGAAGGGTTCCTGCGGCAGCGCGACACCGGTTGGCGGGCCGCGGCGGCCGACGTGCGCGAGTGGGTGGCCGCCGCCGACGGGCTGCCGGCGCGGGAGGCGACCCTGACCCGGTTGAAGGCCGCGCGCGCCTGGCTGAAGGACGCCGGTACGCAGATCCGCAACGAGCGGGTCGCGCCGTTCGCGGAGCACTCCCAGCAGATCTGGGCGCAGCTGCGGCAGGAGAGCAACGTCGAGTTGGGTGCGATGACGCTGGAAGGCGCGAACACCCGACGGCGGGTGGTCTTCCCGGTCAGCGTGGACGGCGCCGACAATGGCACGGCCCTCGGGGTGATGAGTCAGGGTGAGATGCAGGCGCTCGGGTTGGCGACCTTCCTGCCGCGTAGCTGCGCCCCGGAGAGCCCGTTCCGGTTCATCGTGGTCGACGACCCGGTGCAGAGCATGGACCCGTCGAAGGTGGACGGGCTCGCCCGGGTGCTGGCCGCGCTGGCCGAGCAGCGGCAGGTGGTGGTCTTCACCCACGACACGCGCTTGCCGGACGCGGTGCGCCGGCTCGACATCGGCAAGGCGCGAATCATCGAGGTGACCCGGGCGGAGAAGTCGGTGGTGACGCCGCGGCCCGGCTCCGACCCGGTGGCCCGCTACCTTGACGACGCGTACGCGTTGTCGCGGAACAAGGAGATCCCCGCCGAGGTGCGCGGGCCAGTGGTCGCCGAGCTGTGCCGCTCGGCGGTGGAGGCTGCCTGCCACCGGACGGTCTGGCGGACCCGGGTGGTGCGGGGTGTTCCGCACGCCGACATCGAGGCGGCCATCGTGGACGCGTCGCGTCGGCTGGCCACCATCGTCGCGATGGCGGCGTTCGACGATGCCGAGAAGGGCGGCGAGGTGCTCGGCTGGCTCGGCCGCCGGCACGGAAGACGTGCGGTGAACGCGTACCAGGCGTGCCGGGAGGGCGTGCACGGTGCGTACCTGGCGGACCTGCCCGGCCTGGTCGCGGACGCCCGCCTCCTCGCGGCGGCGCTGTCGTGACCGCGCCGACGCCGCAGCGCTGCCTGGCGGCGGCCGACCAGTTGTTGCGCGGGTCCGGTCTGCTCGGTGCCGCGGCGGTCAGCGCCGGTTGGTGGCCGCGGGCCTGCGCCTGCCTGATCCGGCTCGCCCTGGAAGGCGGCATCGACGGCTACTGGCAGCGGGTCAAGCCGGCCGTGGCGGTATGCCCGCAGGGCCGCGCCAAGCAGTTGATGCTGCGTGGCCGACTCGGTCCGGGCGGCGAAACCGCCCGCCGGGTGGCCTTCGCCTGGGTGATGCTCTCCGCCGCCACGCACCACCACTGCTATGAGCTGGCCCCGACGGCGGCGGAGCTACGACGCCTGCACACCGAGGTGAGCACCCTCCTGGCGCGACTTGAGCCCCCGACCGCACCACGAACTGACCCCGACAGCTGACGACCATGAGGGATACCCCATGTCCTACCAGCCTGGATACGACCCGACCCGCCCACGGAGCCGCGGCACCCAGACGCGCTCGCACCGTGCGCTCGGTCTTTTCAGACACTCCCGTCTGGACGCTACGCGGGATGAGGTACCGCTCCGGCTGAGCCGGGGTGACCACATTGACACCTACTGTGATGCTCCCGATGTCGATCATGGAGGATGTGAGATGGCGCCTGAAGCCGAGGGATCCGAGAACGAGCTCGCCCTACCCATTGACGACGACGCCCTCGACAAGCCGGTTCCGGAAGCAGCCGAACGTGGGCAGCGGGTCCTCGACCTCCTGGACAAGGCAATCGCCCTCCAGAACCCGCTGGTGCAGAAGAACATCGCCCGCGCGCGCCAGCGGAACCCAGAGGCGACACCAGCAGAGGTGATCCGCGGTCTGGAGCGAATGTACGTCAGCGCCTTGACCGGAACGGGCGCCGCGGTGGGAGGAGCTGCGGCGGCACCCGGCGTCGGCACAGGCATCGCACTGGCACTGTCCGCCGGCGAGGCTCTCTCATCCCTTGAGATGAGCGCCCTCTTCGCGCTCTCGATCGCCGAAGTCCACGGAGTCCGCATCGACGAGATTGAGCGACGTCGAACGATCGTCATGGGAATCATGCTCGGCGGGTCCGGCTCCGCCACCATCACCAAGGTCGCGGAGCGTACGGGGCAACACTGGGGACGTCAGATTGTCGCCAAGGTGCCCCTCGAAACGCTGCGTCAGATCAACAAGATCCTGGGGAGAAACTTCATCACGAAATACGGAACCAAGCAGGGCATCATCGTTCTCGGTCGAGTGGCGCCGTTCGGTATCGGCCTGGTGATTGGTGGTGGCGCCAACGCGGCCCTCGCCGCTCTGGCTGTGCGGGCCGGCCGTCGCGCGTTTGGCCCACCTCCGCCGTCCTGGCCCTGACCGACACGCAGCACACCGCCAACGTGGGTGGAGAAGGTGCAGGGCATTGCCCGACTACCCCGTCCCGCTGTCAACTCGTCAAGGGACGTCTGGGCGAGCAGGTCAGCGCGACAGGTCCGGTGGCTTATGGTGAGAAACCGGGCACCCGGTGGGCGGGTGTCCGGTCCGGGCCGTGGGATTCGCGCTGCTCAGCCGGAGGGTGGACCGATGACCGGGAACGCCCGCGACGTCGACGACTGCTGAGATGGACTGGGCCGGATGGGCGTTGTTCGGGTTGGTCGCCACCGCGGCGCTCACCGCGGCGATGATCACCGCTCAACTGGCCGGCCTCACTCGGCTCGACCTTCCCCTGGTGCTCGGGGCCTTCGTCACCGAGGATCCCGATCGGGCGCGTGTCGTCGGGTTCTTCCTTCACCTCTGCGCCGGTCAGGGTTTCGCTCTCGGTTACGCGGCCGCGTTCGCGCTGCTGCACCGCGCCACCTGGTGGATTGGGGCGCTGTTCGGGATTGTGCACGTCGGGATCGCGCTGACGGTGCTTCTGCCGCTGCTTCCTGGGGTCCACCCGCGCATGGCCTCGCAGCGAGCGGGGCCGGCCAGCACGGCGGTGTTGGAGCCACCCGGTCTGTTCGCCGTCAACTACGGCATCCAGACTCCCCTGGTCACGGCTGTCGTCCACGTCGTCTACGGGGCTTTCCTCGGGCTGCTCCTGCAAGCCCGGTGATCCGCGCGGGATTGTCGTCCGCGCCTGACGCCTGCCAACGCGGCTCGGCACGGGGCGATCTCCATGACTGATGGGCCCGACCCGATGCGTCCTCAGCCCTCGGCACCGATCAGCGACTACGGCCTGCTGGGCGACACCCGTACCGCCGCCCTGGTCGCGAGTGACGGCGGCATGGACTGGCTCTGCGTACCACGCTTCGACGGCGATCCCCTGTTCGGCAGACTGGTCGGGGGCCCGGACGCAGGAACGTTCCGGGTCGGCCCGGCCGGGCCGGCCACGGTCGTCGAGCGGCGTTACCGGCAGCACACCGCCACCCTGGAGACCACCTGGGCGGTGGGCAGCGGCCGGCTCCGCCTCACGGAGGCGATGGTGGCCGAGGTCAGCGGTCGCCTGCTGCCCACGACACTGATCGTGCGACGGCTGTCGGCCGAGCAGGCAGCCCTCGGCGCGGTGGTGGAGTTCGATCCCCGCCTTGGCGCACGGCGCCGCCGGCCCCGAGTCCATCACCGACGCCAGGCCCTCGTGTGTGAGTGGGGGCCGCTCGCGGTCGCGCTGGACAGCACGCCCAAGTTCAGAATCGAACCGGGTCGACCCACCTCGATCACGGTCCGGCCAGGCCGGCCGGTCACCCTCGTGCTGGCCGTGGCGCACCGCGAACCGGTGATCCACGTCGAGCCGACGGCCGCCTGGGACCTGCTCATCGAGGACGAGGCCCGGTGGCGGGCCTGGACCGCGGAGATCGACGAGCGGCTGCCTTTCCGGGAACACGTCGCACGAAGCCTGCTCACCTTGCGGCTGTTGACCTATTCGCCCTCGGGAGCGCCGGTGGCCGCGCCCACCACGTCACTGCCCGAGGATCCCGGTGGGGTACGAAACTGGGACTACCGCTACGTCTGGCCCCGTGACGCCAGCATCGGCGTCAGCGCCTTCCTCAGCGTCGGCAAGACCGACGAGGCCCGCGGTTTCCTCGCGTGGCTGTTGCACGCCAGTCGGTTGCAACGGCCACGCCTGCCGGCGCTGCTCACCCTGCACGGCCGGCACGTGCCAGCGGAAAGGGAACTGGCCGGTTGGCCCGGTTACCTCGACAGCCGTCCGGTACGGATCGGCAACGGCGCCGCCGGCCAACACCAGCTCGACGGCTACGGCTGGGTGATCGACGCTGCCTGGGCGTTCGCTCGGGCCGGACACCGCCTCTTCCCCGAGACGTGGCGGGCGGTGCGCGGTTTCGCCGACGTGGTCGCCGGTTGTTGGCAGGAGCCGGACGCCGGCATCTGGGAGGTACGCGAGCCCGCGCAACACGTCCATTCCAAGCTCATGGGCTGGCTCGCCCTGGACCGCGCCCTGGCCATCGCCGACACGCACCCCCTGCCCGACCGCCAACGTCGACGCTGGCAGACAGCCCGAGATGCCATCGCCGCCGAGGTCCGGACGCGCGGCTTCGACCCGACGGCGGCCAGCTACGTCCGCAGCTACGGATCCCAGGACCTCGACGCGGCTCTGCTCGTCCTGCCGCTGCTCGGCATGGATCGGACCGAGTCACCCCGGGTACGGGGCACCATCGACACCATCCAGGGCCGGCTCTCCGCCGGCGGTCCACTGCTCTACCGCTACCCGCCCGGACGTGACGGCCTCCCCGGCACCGAGGACGCGTTCCTGCCCTGCTCGTTCTGGCTCGTTCAGGCGCTTGCCCGCACCGGGCGTCGCCGCGCGGCGGTCGAACTGTTCCAGGCCGTGGTTGAGTACGCCAGCCCACTCGGCCTCTACCCCGAAGAGGTGAACCCCGCGACGGGTGCCCACCTCGGCAACTACCCCCAGACGCTGACCCACGCCGCGCTCATCCAGGCCGCACTCGCCATCCGAGACGCACCGGTAGGGTCCCCAGCATGACGATTCCGCACCTGACGGCCGCCGACGGCACCGCGCTGCCGGCGATCGGGCTCGGCACGTACCGGCTGAACGGCTCGGCGGGTGTCGACGCGACCGGGCGAGCGATCCGGGCGGGTTACCGGTTGATCGACTCCGCGGTCAACTACGAGAACGAAGGCGCGGTGGGTCGGGCCGCTCGTGCGGCGGGCGACGTACGCGACGAGCTGGTCGTCACCTCGAAGCTGCCGGGGCGGCACCACCGCTTCGACGAGGCGCTGACCACGATCGAGGAGAGTGTGTTCCGCACGGGCCTCGACCGGATCGACCTGTACCTGATCCACTGGCCGAACCCCAAGGTCGACCTGTACGTGCAGGCCTGGCGCGCGCTCATCGAGGCACGGGAGCGCGGGCTGGTGAAACACATCGGTCTCTCCAACTTCCTGCCGGAGCACATCGACCGGCTGGTGGCCGAGACCGGGATCGCACCGGTGGTCAACCAGATCGAGGTGCATCCGTACTTCCCGCAGCAGGAGGCGATCGCCTACCACCGGGAGCACGGGATCCTCGTGCAGGGTTGGAGCCCGCTCGGCCATGGCAACGACCTGCGACAGCATCCTGTCATCGTGGAGATCGCGAACGCCCACGGCGTCAGCCCCGCGCAGACCATCCTCGCCTGGCACGTGGCCCGCCAGGTGATCCCGCTGCCCAAGGCCGCGTCGCCGCAGCGGCAGATCGAGAACCTGGACGTCTTCGACGTCAAGCTCACCGACGCGCAGGTCGAGGCCATCACCGCGCTGGGCCGCCCGGACGGGCGGCTCGCGGACCAGGACCCGGCGGTGTACGAGGAGTTCTGAGCATCCCGGGCGGGGTCGTGGTCAGGGGGAATACTGGCCGGGTGGAGATTGCCCGCCCGCGCCTGCTGCTGGTCGAGGACGACGGCGCGCTGAGCGCGCTGCTCACCGACCTGCTCACCGAGGAGGGGTACGAGGTCGAGGTGGCCGGCGACGGGCAGAGCGGCCTGCACCGCGCCCTGGCCCGCGACTACGACGTGCTGGTGGTCGACCGAGGGCTGCCCGTGTTGGACGGGCTGGGGTTGGTCACCCGATTGCGGGCGCGGGGTGTGACGTGCCCGGTGTTGCTGCTCACCGCCCGGGGCGCCCTGGACGACCGGGTGGAGGGGCTCGACGCGGGCGCCGAGGACTACCTCGTCAAGCCCTTCGAGGTCCCTGAACTGCTGGCCAGACTGCGGGCACTGCGCCGTCGACACCAGGACGCGGCGGGCCGGCTGCCGCTGGGGCGGCGGCGGTGGCTGGACGTGGGAAACCGGCGAGTGCTCGACGACGACGGGGAGATTCCGCTCTCCGCCCGCGAGTTCGCCGTGCTGCGCGCCCTCGCCGGCCGGCCGACGAAGGTCTTCACGCGTGCCGAGCTGCTGAGTAGCGCGTTCGACCACGCCGACGCACCGGGCAGCGTCGACGCCTGCGTGCATCACCTGCGTCGCAAACTGGGCCGGGGGGCGATCCGTACGGTGCACGGTCTCGGCTATCGGATCGGCGCGGTCTGACGGCGTGGACGAGGCCCGACTGGTCCAGGCCCGACGGCGGAGTGTGGCGCAGACCGCCGGGGCGATCGGCGTGGTGCTGCTGCTGGTCGGCGCGCTGATGTTCGTCCTCACCAGCCGGCAGGAATCGCGGGCGCTGAACACCGAGCTGGCTCAGGTGCTCGCGATGGCCGAGGACACCGACGACCCGCCGCCCGGCGAATTCCTGGCCCACAGGGCGGCCGGATCCGGCGCCGTCGAGGTGACTGAAAGCGCCTCGCCGGAGCTGGTCCGGGTCCTCGGCGACGCGCTGGGACGGCAGCCGGGGCGATTCGACACGGATGCGGGAGACGACCATCCGGTACGGGTGTTGGTCGCCGACCGAGCGGACGGCAGCCGCTGGGCCGTCGCCGCCGACCTCGCGCCGCTGCGTCAACGCCAGGGGCAGCTCGGCGTCGCGCTGCTGGTTGCCGAACTGGCCGGCCTGACGGGGGCGCTGGTGGCCGCGACGCTACTCGCCCGGCGGGCGGTCGCGCCCCTGGCCACCGCGCTGACTCTGCAACGCCGTTTCGTCGCCGACGCCTCGCACGAGTTGCGCGCCCCGCTCACCGTGTTGCACACCCGTGCACAGATGCTGGCCCGACGATCCCAGACGCAGCCGGCGGCGCGACTCACCGACCAGCTCGACCAGCTCGTGGCGGACACCCGGGCGCTCGGCGACGTGGTCGAGGACCTGCTGGTGTCCGCCGCTGCCGAGCATCAGCCGCCACCGGCCGCGGTCGTCGATCTGAGCGAGGTGGCCCGCGAGGTGGTCGCGAGCATGCAGGAGTACGCCCGGGAGCGGACGGTCGAGCTGCGCGTGGAGACCTCCGGCGAGGCCTTGGTCCACGGAGCGCGCACGGCGCTGCGCCGAGCGACGACCGCCCTGGTGGACAACGCGATCGGGCACGTCGCCGCTGGCGGGAACGTCGCCGTGACCGTGCGACGGCACGCCGATCAGGTGGCCGTCGAGGTCAGCGACGACGGTGTGGGCCTCGACCCGGCCGAGGCGGACCGGCTCTTCGAGCGCTTCGCGCACGGCACGGCCGGGGCGGGTCGCCGGTTCGGGCTGGGCCTGGCGCTCGTGCAGCAGGTCGCGCACGCGCACCGGGGTTCGATCACGGTGGCCGGCGCTCCGGGTGCGGGTGCCACCTTCACGCTGCTGCTGCCGGCATCCTGAGGGACCCACCGACGCCGCTGCTGGTTCGGATTCGAGGGCGCAAGAATTTCGCAAGAATTCGGCAATATGGTGACGGGCAGTGACATCCCGAGCGCCGAGGAGACCCCGTGCCCGACACCGTCAACGGACTGCCGCTGCACCCACTCGTCGTGCACGCGGTGGTGGTTCTCCTGCCGCTGGCCGCGCTCGGTGTCGCCGCGCTGGCCGTCCGACCGTCGTGGCGGGGCCGCTACGGCGGGCTCGTCGTCCTGATCACCGCGCTGGCGACGGCCGCGATCCCGCTCGCCACCTCCAGCGGGGAGAGTCTGGAGCACCGGGTCGGCGACCCGGGCGAGCACGCCGAACTCGGTGACACACTGATCTGGTTCGCCCTGCCCCTGCTGGTCGCCGCCGTCGCGCTGGTCTGGCTGCACCGCCGCGACACCCGGTCGAGCGACTCCCGCCGAACGCCGAGGGCGCTCGCGGTGGTGGTCGCGGTGCTGGCCGTGGTCGTGGCGGTAGCGAACCTGGTGCAGGTCTACCGGGTAGGTGACTCCGGGGCCAAGGCCGTCTGGGGCAGCGCCCCGGCCGCCTCCGTCGGGCACGGCGACGACGACTGAACGCCGCCCGAGGGCTCGGCCACCCCGGGCACGGGGTGTCACGGGGCGTGCCGGGTGCGGGGGACGGACGTGGCGACAAGCGGTATGACTCAGAGTCATAAGTATTCCGGTGAGTCATACCGCTCAACGGAGGATCCGTCCTGCCGCGGCACCCGGACCAGCAGCGGTCCGGGTGCCGCGGCGTCGCTCAGACCAGCCCGCCGAGGGCCGGGTCGCTGATGCTGTCCTTGCCGTTCTCGACGTGACCGGCGTAGCGGTACACGAAGCCGGCGTCACCCGCGACGGTGAGAGTCAGGTCGTACCAGCCATGGGTGCGGGTGAGCTCCCACGTCGCCCGCTCCGCCTGGCCGGGCCGCAGCGCCAGCGTCACCGGACGGGAGTGGTACCCGTCGCGGACGGTCACCTCAACCCGCTTCGCGCCCCGGTTGCCCAGCGTGAGGACGACCTTGTGGTCGTGCTCGTCGTACGAGGCGGTGACGTCGAGCTGCGACCGGCCGCCCGCGAACCGGCGGTAGAAGCCGTTCGGCCCGTACACCGACAGGTCGTAGGAGGACTCGATCGCCCAGGTGTCAGTGAGGCGCTTGCCCGGCTCGACGGTGTAGCTGCGCGGCACCGCCGTGCTGCCGGCCAGGCGGACCTGGAAGACCGCGCCGGCGCCGCCGGTGTTGCGGAAGTCGATCCGGAACGCGCCGTCGGCGACGCGGCCGTCGGCGTGCAGGGTGTACGGGATCGCCCGTGCCGGGCGTACGCCGCGCTCCTGCTTGGGCAACCGCCCCTCGGCCGGGGGCACCGGAACCTCGTCGGGGTGCCGGACGAGGTCGTCGGGCTTGAAGTCGTCCGTGTCCGGCAGCGTGACCTCACGCGACCGGTTCGGGTGCCGGAAGTCGAAGGCCGTGGTCAGGTCACCGACGACGGCCCGACGCCACGGGGTGATGTTCTTCTCGACCAGGTCCGGCCGGCCGTGCCCGAACCGCGTCTCCAGGAACTTGATCAGCGAGGTGTGGTCGAAGACCTGGGAGTTGACGTAGCCGCCGCGGGTCCACGGCGACACGATGATCATCGGTACGCGGATGCCGAGACCGTACGGGCCCGCCGGGTGGTCGGCGTCGCCGGGGAAGATCTCGTTGGTGGTCGGCACGGTCGACTGCCCGTGCTCGCGCGTCTGCGGAGGCGTCGGCGGGACCACGTGGTCGAAGAAGCCACCCTCCTCGTCGTACGTGATGAAGAGCGCCATCCTGCTCCACACCTCGGGGTTCGACGCGAGGATGTCGATGACCTGGGAGATGTACCAGGAGCCGTACGCCGGTTCCCAGTTCGGGTGCTCGGTGTACGCCTCGGGCGCGGTGATCCAGGAGACCTGCGGCAGGCGTCCCGCCTCGACGTCGGCCCGGAAGTCGGCGAGCAGCGCCTCGGGGTCGCGGCCCTGGGTGCGGATCTCCGTGCCGGTCTTGGCCTTGTCCGCGAGGGGCGTTCCGGGCTGCGCGTTCTGGTATTGGTGGAAGTAGAGCAGCGAGTTGTCGCCGTAGTTGCCGATGTACGGGTCGTTCGTCCAGCCCCAGGAGCCGGCGGCGTTGAGGCCGGTGCCGACGTCCTGGTAGATCTTCCAGGAGATGCCGTTGCGCTCCAGCCGCTCCGGGTACGTCGACCAGTCGTAGCCGGCCTCCGCGTTGGTGATGACCGGGCCGCCGCCCTTGCCGTCGTTGCCGACCCAGCCGCTCCACATGTGGTAGCGGTTCGGGTCGGTCGGGCCCATCAGCGAACAGTGGTAGCTGTCGCAGACGGTGAAGGCGTCGGCGAGCGCGTAGTGGTAGGGCAGGTCCTGGCGGGTGTGGTACGTCATCGCCGTGACGCCCTTGTTGGGCACCCACCCGTCGAACCGGCCGTCGTTCCAGGCGGCGTGCCCGTCGTTCCAGCCGTGCGGCGGGTCCGGCAGGAAGGTCTGGCCGAGGTCCTTCACCTCGGGGCGGAAGGGCAGCAGCTCGTCGGTGCCGTTGGGCTGGTGCCACACGTCATTGCCGGACGGCAGTGTCGCCGGATGCGGGTCGCCGAAGCCGCGTACACCGCGCATGGTGCCGAAGTAGTGGTCGAAGGACCGGTTCTCCTGCATCAGGATGATCACGTGCTCGACGTCGTTGATCGAGCCGGTCCGGTTGTTCGCCGGGATGGCGAGCGCCTTGCTGAGATCCAGCGGGAGCGCCGCACCGATCGCGGGAACACCCATTGCCTTGAGGAACGTACGGCGATCCACCGTGCCCATAACTCCGCCTTTGTGCGATCTGGTCGAGAAACTGGCGACCGGACGCTATCGAGGTCTGGTTGACGGCAGATGGCCATAATTCGGCCGGGCGGAAGCACGCCGACGTACCGTGAGGTCGTGCCGACGAGAGACGTACTCACCAAGGCTGACCTCGCCGAACTCCGCCGTTCGGCGCTCGGGGCGGCCGACCCGCTCGGTGTCGCCGCCGACGTCGCCGAGGCGGCCCGGCAGGGCCGCCTGGAGGATCCGGACGACGCCGGGGACGCGCTGACCCTGGCCGCCGAGATCGCCCAGGTCCGGGCCAGGCCCGACGCCGCGCTGCGGTACGCGGACGAGGCGCTCGCGGCGTACCCGTCCGTCGACGATCCCCGGGCCGGCGTCGTGCGCGCGCTGCGGGCCCGGGCGATGTTCCAGGCCGGCGGTCGGGACGACGAGGCGCTGGCGGAGCTGACCGCGCTGCGGCCGTTGCTGCTCACGCAGCCTGACGCGCCCGCCTACATCAGCGCGGCGCTGGACGCGGCCGGCCGTTCGGCGATCGCCGAGACCTGGCTGAGCGAGGCGGTCGACACCCTGCTGGGTGAGCGGGCCGGGGCTGCGGCCGACCCGGAGGTCGGCCCGCCGGACGCGCCCGGTGTGCTCTTCTTCCTGCTGCAACAGCGCCACCGGGTACGCCGGAATCTCAACCTGCCGCACGACCGGCAGGACGATCTGGCCGACCGCCTGGAGAACCAGCTCGTCCGCCGGGCCGCAGAGCGTCAGGGCGCTGATTCTGATCTGCTCCTCTGGCCCCGGGCCGAGTTCGACCGTCTGCTCGCCGAGCATCCCGAGCTGACCGACGTGTACGGGCCGGACTGGGACGCGCACCGGGCCCGGCTGGAGAAGGAGCTGGTACGGCTGACGGGTGCCGGCCGGACCGGGCTGGGCGTGTTCAGAGCGACAGTGGCCGGCCTGGACGCGTTCGCCGGTCGCCGCGACGGCGACCCGACCGACGCGGCGATCCGGGCCGGCTACGCGGTCGAGGTGTCGGCGCGACCCAGCTCGCGGGTTCCCTGGCCACCGGAGCGCAACGACCCGTGCTGGTGCGGCTCGGGCCTGAAGTACAAGAAGGACTGCCTGCCGCGCTCGCGCAGTTGAGGCGAGCCCGAGGGCTGACACGTCCGCGCGCGACCGATAACGTCCTTCCCGGACGATCGACGTCCACCCCTTTCGGAGGAGACGCCGATGTTCGAGGAGTTCATGGGTATCCCCGCCCACCCTCTCGTGCTGCACGCCGCGGTCGTGTTCGTGCCGCTGCTGGCCCTCCTGACGGTCGCGTACGCGCTCGTCGCGCCGATCCGGCCGCACACACGCTGGGTGCTGGGCCTGCTCGCCGTGGGCGCGCCGGTCGCCGCCCTGTTGGCGAAGCTCACCGGCGACGCGTTCTTCGCGCGCCTGCGCTCCGCCAACCGCGTCACGCCCGAGTTCGTCCCGAAGCTGGAGGCGCACCAGGATTTCGGTGACCTCACCCTCTACGCCGCGATCGGGCTGGGGGTCGTGGCGCTGGCGCTGGTCTGGTTCGCCGCGCCGCGCGGCGCCGAGGGCGCGCGCTCCGGTAAGGCGCTGACGCTGGTGTTGCAGGTGCTGTCGGTGGTGGCCGCCGCCATCGCCGTGTACTACGTGGTCCGTACCGGCGACTCAGGCGCGAAGACGGTCTGGGAGGGCCAGTAACGAGCGCGGGCGCAGCCCGAGGGGATCGACGCGACGCCCACTCGCACCTAGCATGGCGACGAATGGATCTTCGTGATTGGTCCGTGCCGAGACCCGGCAGCCAGCCCGACCGAAGGGAGACGCGCATGCGTCGACCCCGCCATCTCGCACTGCTCAGCGTCGGCGTGTCCGGCGCCCTGGTGCTGAGCACAGCCCCGACCGCGGCGGCCGCTCCGCCCACGCCTTCCGCGCCCACCGGCATCGTGGTGGCCGACGGCATGACCCAACCGGTGTTCTCGCTCGCGGACGCCATTGAGGAGCGGGTGTTCGTCCAGACCCCGGTGGACACCGACCACGACGGCCGTCCCGACCGGGTGGCGATCGACATCTCCCGCCCCCGGGAGACCGCCACCCAGGGCTTCAAGGTGCCGGTCATCTTCGAGCACAGCCCGTACCGCAAGGGCACCTGGGGTGACGTGCCCTACCCGAGCGTGCTGGTCGACGACCTGCCGCAGAACGGCCGGACCGACCGCTCGGGGCGGCGGGTGCTCGAGGTGGAAGCCCAGCGGGCGCAGGCGAAGGCCAACCTGCCCGGTTCGCTGGACGACTACTACGTGCCGCGCGGGTACGCGGTGGTGCTCGGCCAGAGTGTCGGCACCGGCGACTCGGACGGCTGCCCGACCAGCGGCGACCAGGCCGAGACGCTCGGCACCAAGGCTGTCATCGACTGGCTCAACGGGCGGGCCAAGGCGTACGACGTGAACGGCGTCCCGGTCACCGCCGGCTGGACCACCGGCGCGGTCGGCATGACCGGCGTCTCCTACAACGGGACGCTGCCCAACCAGGTGGCCACCACCGGGGTCAAGGGCCTGAAGACCATCGTGCCGGTCTCCGCGATCAGCAGCTGGTACGACTACTACCGGGCCAACGGTCTGGTGGTCGCGCCCGGCACGTTCCAGGGCGAGGACCTCGACATCCTGGCCCAGTACACGGCCGGGCAGGCGCGCGCCGAGGGGCCCTGCGCCGACGAGCTCGCGACGATCACCGCCGAGCAGGACCGGATCACCGGTGACTACTCGACGTTCTGGCAGGACCGCGACTACCTCGACGCGCGCGACGTCAGGGCGAGCGTCTTCGTCGTGCACGGCCTCAACGACTGGAACGTGAAGACCGAGCACTTCGCCGGCTGGTGGGACGAGCTCGCGAAGCGCGACGTGCCGCGCAAGATCTGGCTGCACCAGGGTGGGCACGGCGGTCCGGGTAGCAACGCCTCGGTGACGCTTCCGGACGGCCACACCTGGACCTACAAGCAGACCGAGAACCGCTGGTTCGACTTCTGGCTGTGGAACGTGCGCAACGGCATCATGGACGAGCCGACCGCGGTGCTCCAGCGCGAGGACCGCGCCTACACCACGTACGCCAACTGGCCCGACCCCGCCGCGCGTGAGGTCGGGTTGCGGTTCGCGGCGACCGACGCCACCGCGCCGGGCGCTCTGACCACGGGCAAGCCGCCGAAGGCCAAGGTCGAGCAGAGCTTCGTCGACGAGGGACGGACCATCCACCCGGACACCCTGGTGGCCGATCCGGACACGGCCAGCGCCAACCGGCTCGCGTACCGCTCCCCCGCGCTGACGCAGAACGTGCGCATCTCGGGGCGCCCGGAGATGCGGCTGCGGATGGCGATCGACAACAAGCCGGACGCGAACCTCACCGCGTACCTGGTGGACTACGGCCCGGCCGGGTCGACCGCCGCGCCGACCGTGGTGACCCGCGGCTGGATGGACCCGCAGAACCGCAAGAGCGCCGCGCGCACCGAGCCGGTCAAGCAGGGCAAGCTGTACGACTACCGGTGGACCATGGAGCCCAAGGACTACACCTTCCCGGCGGGCCACCGGATCGGGGTGGTCGTCTTCTCCAGCGACCAGGAGTACACGCTGCTGCCGTTGGGCGGCACCGAGTTGCGGGTCGCGCCGAACGACAGTGAGGTGCGGCTGCCCGTGGTCGGCGGGCGGGCCGTACTCGGTTTCTGACGTCCTCGTCCAACGGGAGGGGCAGTCCGAGGTGTCAGGCTGCCCCTCCCGCCGCGTTTTCCACCAACGGCGCACGTATTGACAACCGTCGACGTGGGGAACAGTCTGATGTGGTGAGAGCGCTCTCTCGCCCCGGTTCACGGGCCACCACCCCCTTTCGGCCAGGACACCCTCCGACGTCTTTCGGCGGCGGCGTCGGAGCTGTCCCTGACCCGTCCCCGACAGGAGTCACGAGATGGACAGGGCCGCACCCCTCTCCCACGTCCCCCGCCGGCTACGCCTCGCCACGGCGATCGGCGCCCTGCTGACGCTCCTCGGCACGTACCTGGCCTGGACCACCGACCGGGCCGACGCCGCCCCGGTCGCCAACGTCATCCGGGTCGCCGAGTTCCCCGCCGACTGCGCGTACAGCCACCGGCTGCCCGACGACCCGATCGTCTTTCCCGGGCTGCCCGGTGCCTCACACATGCACAGCTTCTTCGGCAGCACGGTGACGAACGGCAACACCACGCTTCCCGACCTGGTGAGGTCCACCAGCACCTGCAACCCGGCGGTGGACGTCTCGTCGTACTGGGTGCCGACCCTCTACCGGGACAACGTCGCGGTGGAGCCGGCCATCGCCACGTTCTACTACCTCGGTGAAGGGGTCCGCGCCGACGTCGTCGCCAACACCCAACCGATCCCGCAGGGCCTGCGACTCGTCGCGGGCAACGCGAAGGCCACCGGGCCGAACGACAGCATCGCCCGCTGGTCCTGCCTGCACGCCGGGCAGGTGCCGCCGTCGAAGGACTTCGTCAACTGCCCGGCCGGCACGATGCTGGAGTCGTACCTGGACTTCCCGCAGTGCTGGAACGGTCGGGACCTGGACTCCCCGGACCACAAGAGCCACCTGGCGTACCCGGTGAACCAGGCCTGCCCGAGCACCCACCCGGTGCACGTGCCGAAGCTGCGGCAGGTGCTGCGGTACCCGGTCAACGGCGACCCGTCGCACTTTCGGCTGGCCTCCGGTCCGGGCTACACCATGCACGGCGACTTCTTCAACGCCTGGCCGACCGCGGAGATGGCCCGCCGGGTCCAGGACTGCATCCGTCCGGTCATCAAGTGCGGGCACGACGGCCGGCCGATCTGAGCCGACACCGTCGTACGGAGGGGCGGGTCCGGTCACGCCGGGCCCGCCCGCCGTGGGCGAAAGGAGGCCGCATGCGCGCTCACGCCGCGCTGCTCACGGCGGCGGTGCTCGTCGCCGGCTGCGCCGGCGGGTCTCCCGGCACCGCGCACAGCGCCGGGCCACCCACTGTCGCGCCGGCCGCGTCCACACCGTCGAACGTCGGATCGGCAGGCTCCTTCAGCCCCACCGACATCGCCTGGCTGCAACTGACGGCGGCGTTGACGGACCGGCTGCTCCCGGTGCTGGACCTGGTGCCAACCCGGACCACCGACCCCGCCTGGCGACGCCTGGCCGCCGAGGTGCGGGCCAGCAACCGTGCCGACCTGACCCGGTCCCGGCAACTGCTCGTCGAGGCGGGAGCGCCGACGACCAACCCGCACGAGGGCCACGACATGCCGGGCATGGTCACCGCCGACGAGCTGGCCGCGCTGCGGTCGGCCACCGGGAAGACGTTCCACCGCCTGCTGGCCGCGCACCTGCGCGCGTACCTCACGCAGACGGTCCGGGTCGCCACCGCCGAGCAGAAGGGCGGCGTCCACCCGGCCACCACCACACTGGCCACCACAGTGATCCAGTCCAACACCACCCACCAAACAAACCTGAACACCCTCACCCCCACCCCCACCTCCTCCACCCCCACCGCCCCGCCTCGGTGATCAAGAGGTTTGCGTCATCCCACCGGCGTGTCGTGACGCGAACCTCTTGATCACCGGTGGATCGGTGGGCGTGCGGTGAGGGCACGGTCTCGGTCCGGTCCGCCCCGACGGTGCCGCCGGTGCGGGGTGGGGGGCCGGGGGGGGGGGGGGCGCCCCCCCCCGGCGCGCCCCGCTCCGCCCGGCGGGCCGCGCGCCCCGCCCCGCCGGCGCGGGCGCCCCCCC
>NZ_JBEXHY010000028.1:0-60234 GCF_040608295.1 Micromonospora sp. NPDC005197
GCCGGCCATTGTCATGCCCGCGAGATCTTGGACAGTTTCCGTCAGCTGCTGACGGAAACTGTCCAGGATCTGAAGGCGCGAGCGGTCGAGCGGAGCGGAGCCGGTGCGCCCCGCGAGGAAGGCCCCAGGTCAGACGCGGAAGCCTGCGGCGCGGGCCGCCTCGCGTTCCCGACGGCGTTCGGAGCGTCGACGGAAGAACCAGTAGATGAACACGACCAGGCCGACCAGGAAGGCGAGCACCAGCACCGGCAGGATGATCGCGACCAGGGAGACGACCACGCTTGTCGCGTCCTCGGCGGTGCTGGCGACCGGGGCGCCGAACCCGGCGGTGGTCGCGTTGATGACTGGCCGCGCGGCGGACTTGAGCAGGTGTACGCCGAAGGCGAGCAGGACGCCGGTGGCCACGGGCACCCACTGGTGGGAGGTGAAGAAACTCCCCGGGTCGCTGACGGTCACGGTCTCCGAGGACGACCCGGCGCCGAAGGCGAGGCCGCCGGCGGTGGGCCGGACGACGGTCTGCACCACGTCGTTGATGTGGTCGACCACCGGCACCTTGTCCGCCACCACCTCGACGGCGAGCAGGACGGCCAGGATGACGATGACCCAGCCGTTGCCGAGCCACGTCCAACCGCTGGGCAGGTCGATCAGGTTGGTGTAACGACCGAGTAGACCGAGGATGAGCAGGGGTATGTAGGCGTTCAGCCCCGCCGAGGCGGCGAGGCCGGTGCCGGTGAGGACTTCGAACACGGTCTCAGCATCGCACCGACGCGCCAGTGCCGCTCGGTGGCGGTCGCCGGGTGCTCGGCTACCCTCGTCGGGTGCGGTTGGTCATTGCGAAGTGCTCGGTGGACTACGTCGGACGGCTCTCGGCTCACCTGCCGCCGGCCACCCGGCTGTTGATGGTGAAGGCGGACGGGTCGGTGTCCATCCATGCCGACGATCGTGCGTACAAGCCGCTGAACTGGATGAGCCCGCCGTGTCGGCTGGAGGAGGCCCCCGGCGTGTGGCGGGTGGTCAACAAGGCCGGCGAGGAGCTGCGGATCACCCTGGAGGAGGTCTTCCAGGACACCTCGTACGAGCTGGGTGTGGATCCCGGCCTGCGCAAGGACGGGGTCGAGGCGCACCTGCAGGAGTTGCTGGCGGCCAACCCGGGTGTGCTCGGCGAGGGGTACACGTTGGTGCGCCGCGAGTACATGACGGCGATCGGGCCGGTGGACCTGCTGTGCCGGGACGCCAACTCCGGCGCCGTCGCCGTCGAGATCAAGCGGCGTGGCGAGATCGACGGGGTGGAGCAGTTGACCCGCTATCTCGAACTGATGAACCGCGACCCGCTGCTCAGCCCCGTCACCGGCGTCTTCGCCGCCCAGGAGATCAAGCCGCAGGCCCGGGTGCTCGCCGCCGATCGGGGCATCCGGTGCGTGGTCGTCAACTACGACCGGCTGCGCGGCATCGAGAAGGACGAGCTGACCCTCTTCTGACCGCTCACGCCTCGGTTCGGACGGCGATCAGCGACTTCGGCAGGCCGGCCAACCGCTCGATGAGCATTCGCGAGTCGGGGAAGTAGTGGCGCATCTGCGAGCGGTCCAGCAGTTCGGTCCAGAGCACCTGGTGAATGGCGGCTTCGTGGCTGCGGGTCGGTTTGTGCCCGAGGGGCCAGCGGCGGGCGAGCGCGGTGCGCAGCCGGATCGGCAGGAACTGCATTCCGGGCGCGATCCAGTGCGGCTCGATGGGGAAGTAGCGGTAGGGCGTTTGCACCCAGTGGCGATCGGCCAGTGACCGGGCCGCGGCGGCGAACCGCAGCCGGCGTTCGTGCCCGCCGACGTGCTCCAGCACCGAGTTGGAGAAGACCAGGTCGTAGGCGCCATTGGCGACATGGGGTGGCAGGTCGCAGGCGTCGGCCTGTTCGACGTGGGCCCATTCCGGCACCGCGGCGGGCGGCTGTTCCAGGTTGACCACTGTGACCCGGGCCGGTCGGACGGTGGCGCGGTGCCAGGTGCCGAGCCGGCCGCCGAGGTCGACGACATGCATGTCGCCGATCTCGGGGAACGTGCGCGCCAGCCAGTCCGAACGACGACGCCGCTGCCGTGCGCTCCACGACTGGTCACTGTCGACAAGGCGGTGGCGCAATCGATTGTGGCCCATTTAACGCAATGTACCGCCGCGACCACGCTGCATAAACATGTCGATGCGCTGATCAGCGCGCAGATCGGTTATCCGACACTCATCTGCCGTACATCATCTTGATGGCCTTGATGAGGCGTGCCACGTCGCTCGGGGTGCGTTCGAAGGTCATCGACGGCAGCAGCGATCGTGCCCGGCGGCGGGTGATGGCCTTGGCGCGGCCGAATTCGCGCAGGCCGTCCTCGCCGTGGATCCGCCCGAAGCCGGAGTCGCCGACCCCACCGAACGGCAGCGTGGACATCCCGGCGAAGGTCAGGGTGGAGTTGATCGAAGCCATCCCCGAGCGCAGGCGCCGCGCGATGGCCACCGCGCGCTGCCGGCCGAAGACCGAACCCCCCAGGCCGTACGACAGGGCGTTGGCGCGGGCGACGGCCTCGTCGGCGTCGCGGACCCGGCTGATGGTCAGCGTCGGGCCGAAGGTCTCCTCGCGGACGGCGGCCGACTCCTCCGGGACGTCCACCAGCACGGTCGGATGCACGTACGGAGGTTGCACCGCATCCGGGCCGCCGAGCACGGCGCGACCGCCGGAGCTGACCGCGGCGTCGATGTGGCGGCGGATCACCTCGATCTGGCCGGGCATGGTGATGGGGCCGATGTCGGCGCCCTCCGGGCCCACGGTCAGCCGGCCGGCGCGGGCGACGACCTTGTCGACGAAGGCGTCGAAGACCGGGTCGACGGCGTAGACCCGCTCGATGCCGATGCAGGTCTGGCCGGCGTTGGTCATGGCGCCCCAGACGCACGCCTCGGCGGCGGCGTCCAGGTTGGCGTCGCTGTCGACGATCATGGCGTCCTTGCCGCCGCCCTCGATCAGCACCGGGGTCAGCGTCTCGGCGCAGGCGGCCATCACCTTCCGGGCGGTCGCCGTGGAGCCGGTGAAGGCCACCTTGTCGACCCCGGAGCGGCACAGCGCCGCGCCCACGTCACCGAGGCCGTGCACGGCGGTGAACACCGGCTGCTCGGGCACCACCTCGGCGAAGGTGTCCACCAGCCACTGGCCGACGGCGGGCGTGTACTCGCTGGGCTTGAACACCACGGCGTTGCCGGCGGCCAGGGCGTACGCGGCGGAGCCGATCGGGGTGAAGACCGGATAGTTCCACGGGCCGATCACCCCGACCACGCCGTGCGGCTGGTATTCCAGGTGCCCGGAGAACTCGGCGAGGATGAGCCGCGACCGCACCCGGCGCGGACCGAGCACCCGACCGGCGTTGCGCGCCGCCCAGTCGACGTGCTCGATCGCGGTGACGATCTCGACGATGGCGTCGGGGACCGGCTTGCCGCCCTCGACGTGCACCAGGTCGGCGAGCTGCTCGATCCGCTGGGCGAGCAGCGCGCGCCAGCGCAGCAGCCGTTGCCGGCGGCCGGTGAAGCCCAGGCCGGCCCACCACTCGCCGGCGGCGCGGGCCCGGTCGACGGCCTGCCGCACGTCGGCAGCGGTGGCGACGGGCAGGCGGCCCGCCTCGGCGCCGGTGGCCGGACTGGTGGAGACCAGCTGGTCCGCCTCGATGAGAGGGGTGCCGGGGACATGCACAGCCGTCATGGCGGAAGTCTAGACCCGAACATTACTCATCGGTAGGGCACGATTTCGGGTCGGCCGGACGGGAGTTGCATCGGCCCGCCCGCTCGTTGATCAGTGCAGGTCAGGCGCTGGGTGCCGGAGACTGGCCGCCCGAATCGTCGAACGGCGGGTGGCCGGGAGGTGACGAGGAGCTGACCGGCTGGTCGGTATTGACGATTACCGTCTGATGGCAGGCTGACGCGCGGAGTAACGGTGTGGGGTGGAGGGCTGACTGTCCATGGAGGAACATCCGGAACTGCTGCCGCTGTTGACGGTCGCTGGTGGGCCGATGCGCGGCGCGAGCTTTCGCCTTCGGGTCGAGCCGCAGGTGATCGGTCGGGCACCGACCGGTCACGTGGTCATCAACGACCCGCACCTGAGCCGCCGGCACGCCGAGGTGTGGCTGGCCCCGGAGGGTGCCTCGCTGCGTGACCTGGGCTCGACCAACGGCACCTGGCTCAACGACCGCCGGATCACCGAGGTGGAACGCCTCTCCGACGGCGACGTGATCCGGCTCGGTCGGACCGAGCTGCGCCTGTTCGACCCGGGGGTCGCCCACACGGATCCGGTCGGGCTCAGCTTCGGCCCGGCCCGGCGGGACATCCGCCCGACGCTGCCCCTGCCGTTGGCCACCCCGCCCACCGGCCGCCGCTGACCCGCGGCGAAGGCCCCCGCCGAGGTGTGGGCGGTGGTCCGCCACACCGGGCGGCGTCGCCGGGTGGCTGTCCAGCACCTGGACCGGCGGACAACGGCGTGGCAGCATGCCGCGGATGGAGAGCGAGCAGCGGGTCGTGACGGCGAACGGCACGACCCAGGCGGTACGGGTGGCCGGCCCGCCGGACGGCACTCCGGTGCTGCTGATCCACGGCAACTGCTCGTCCTCGCTGTTCTGGGAACCGTTGCTCCGGCGGCTGCCGCCGACGCTGCGGGTCGTGGCCCCTGACCTGCGGGGGTACGGCGACTCCGCGACCGCTGGAGTGAACGCCACGCGGGGCCTGCGGGACTTCGCCGACGACATCGCCGCCCTGCTGGACGACCCGACCCTCTTCGCCAGCGGCAGCGGCAGCGGCACCGCCAGCGGCCTGCCCGTGGTGGTCGGGCACTCCCTGGGCGGGGGAGTGGCGATGCGGTTGCTGGTCGACCACCCGCAGCGGGTGGGCGCGCTGCTGCTGGCCGCGCCGGTGTCGCCGTACGGCTTCGGTGGCACGCGCGACCTGACCGGCACGCCGACCACCCCCGACTTCGCCGGTACCGGCGCCGGCACGGCCAACCCCGACTTCGTCGCGCGGCTCGCCGCGGGTGATCGCGACGCCGACGCGCCGGCCAGCCCGCGCGCGGTGCTGCGGGCCACCTACGTGGCCGATCCCGCCTCGCTGGGCGTCGACGAGGAGCTGCTGCTGGACAGCGTGCTGTCCACGGCGACCGGCGACGACAACTACCCCGGTACGGCGGTGCCCTCGGCGAACTGGCCGGGCACCGCGCCGGGGGAGCGCGGCGTGCTCAACGCGCTCGCCCCGACCTGGTTCCGGATCGCCGACGAGCTGGTGGCCGTCAAACCCAAGCCGCCGGTCACCTGGGTACGCGGCGACGCCGACGTGATCGTGTCGGACACGTCGCTGTTCGACCTGGCGTACCTGGGTTCGCTGGGTGTCGTGCCCGGCTGGCCGGGCGAGGAGTCCTGCCCGCCGCAGCCGATGGTCGGCCAGACCCGTGCGGTGCTGGAGCGGTACGCGGCGGCCGGCGGCGCGTACCGCGAGGTGGTGTTGCCCGGCTGCGGGCACAGCCCGCACCTGGAACGCCCGGCGGAGTTCGTCGCGGAGCTCCTCGCGCTGACCGGCGTGCCGGCCGTCTGACGGCCCCTCGCGCCGTGGGTGAAATATGCCACGGCGTCTCGACAACCGAGCGTCACGTGGCAGACTCGCGCGCATAACCTTAGCGGCCGTTCAGTGGCCGTGCGGAGTGTCTGGGGAGGCCGATCGTGGCGCGCGAGTTCAGCACCGTGGGTGTGGTGGGGCTGGGCACCATGGGTGCCGGCATCGTCGAGGTCTTCGCCCGCAACGGCATCGACGTGCTCGCGGTCGAGATCTCCGAGTCGGCGCTGGAGCGCGGCCGGGCCACCCTCACCAGCTCCACCGATCGCGCCGTGGCCAAGGGCAAGCTCGCCGAGGCGGACCGGGACGCGCTGCACGAGCGGGTGCGCTTCGCGGTGGGGCTGGACGCCCTGCACTCCGTGGACCTGGTGATCGAGGCGGTGCCCGAGCACCTGGACCTCAAGCAGCGGATCTTCGCGGAGCTGGACCGGGTCTGCCGGCCGGACACCATTCTCGCCACCAACACCTCGTCGTTGAGCGTCACCGAGATCTCGGTCGCCACCACCCGGCCCAACCAGGTGATCGGCATCCACTTCTTCAACCCGGCGCCGGTGATGAAGCTGGTCGAGGTGGTCCGCACCGTCGTCACGTCGCCCGAGGTGGTCGCCGACGTCGAGGCGCTGTGCGCCCGGCTGGGCAAGGTCGACGTCACCATCAACGACCGGGCCGGCTTCATCGCCAACGCGCTGCTCTTCGGCTACCTCAACCACGCGGTCGGCATGTTCGAGTCGCACTACGCGACCCGGGAGGACATCGACGCGGCGATGAAGCTCGGCTGCGGCCTGCCGATGGGCCCGCTGGCGCTGATGGACCTGATCGGCCTGGACACCGCGTACGAGATCCTGGACACGATGTACCGCCGCGGCGGGCGGGACCGCCGGCACGCCCCCGTGCCGCTGCTCAAGCAGATGGTGACGGCGGGGCTGCTCGGCCGGAAGTCCGGTCGGGGTTTCTACACCTACCAGCGGCCCGGCTCCCCGGTCGTCGTACCGGACGAGGCGACGCCGCCGGCCACGGAGGCCGCGCTCGCCGACGGCGCGCGCGCCATCGCGAAGGTCGGTGTCGTCGGCTCCGGGACGATGGCCACCGGGATCATCGAGGTGTTCGCGAAGGCCGGCTACGAGGTCGTCTCGGTGACCCGGGGCGCGGAGAAGTCCGCGGCGGTCTGCGAGGCGGTGAAGACCTCGCTGAACAAGGGCGTGGTGCGCGGCAAGCTCGCCGAGGCCGACCGGGACGCCGCGCTCGGCCGGATCAGCTGGTCGGCCACGCTCGACCACCTCGCCGACGTCGACCTGGTGGTCGAGGCGGTCGTCGAGGAGTTGAGCGTGAAGAAGGCGCTCTTCGCCAGCCTCGACGAGATCTGCAAGCCGGGCGTGGTGCTGGCCACCACCACCTCGTCCCTGCCGGTGATCGACGTGGCGATGGCCACCCAGCGGCCGGCCGACGTGGTGGGCCTGCACTTCTTCAACCCGGCGCCGGTCATGCCGCTGGTCGAGGTGGTCCGGACCATCCGTACCTCCCCGGAGGCCACCGCCACCGCGCGGGCGGTCTGCGCCGCGCTGGGCAAGACCGGTGTCGTCTGCGGCGACCGGTCCGGGTTCATCGTCAACGCGCTGCTCTTCCCGTACCTGAACGACGCGGTGAAGATGCTGGAGGCCAGCTACTCCACCGCCGACGACATCGACCACGCCATGAAGCTGGGCTGCGGCTACCCGATGGGCCCGTTCGAGCTGCTCGACGTGGTGGGGCTGGACGTCTCGCTGGCCATCCAGCGGGAGCTGTACCTGGAGCTGCGCGAGCCGGGCTTCGCGCCCGCGCCGCTGCTGGAGCACCTGGTCACGGCCGGCTACCTGGGCCGCAAGACCCGCCGCGGCTTCCGCGACCACTCGCACCGCTGACCGGGTCAACGCCGGAGGGACCCGGCCGCGTCTACCGGATGTGACCTTCGAGGAGTACGTCTCCAGCCGCGGCCCAGCCCTCGTGCGGCTGGCGCGGTTGCTCACCGGTGACGAGCACCGGGCCGAGGACCTCACCCAGGAGGTGCTGTCCCGGGCGTACGTGCACTGGCGCAAGATCGCCCGAGCCGACCGGCCCGACGTGTACGTGCGCCGGATGCTCGTCAACGCCAACAACTCCTGGTGGCGTCGCCGGTCGAGCCGT
Organism: Micromonospora sp. NPDC005197; assembly: GCF_040608295.1. Lineage (NCBI taxonomy): Bacteria > Bacillati > Actinomycetota > Actinomycetes > Micromonosporales > Micromonosporaceae > Micromonospora > Micromonospora sp. NPDC005197. Next base: position 7,768 of record NZ_JBEXHY010000028.1, read on the forward strand.
GAATTGTCCACCAGCGTCTCGTTCGGCAACGTCCAGGTCGACGTGGCCGGGCCGGGGCCCCAGACCTTCGACGGCACGATCCACCCGACGAGCGATGGCGCGAGTGGCATGGTCACGTCGTGGCGTCCCGCGCCGGGTCTGTACGCCCGTGCCGTCATCCTGGGGGGGGACCGCGCCGGGCTGGAGCAGGCGGTCAGGGCGCTGCGCTGGAACGAGGCCCGCTCGTGCGCCGTGCCGCTGCGGCTCGGCAGTCTGCCCGACCGCGCACCGATCACCTCCTGCTCGGTCGACGTCAGCTCATACCCGAGACTGGTCACCTCGGACTTCACCCTTGCGCGGGCGGCGACCCACGTCATGTTCGTGAACTACCGCTACGCGAGCGGGGCCGGCACCCGTACCGAGGGGAACCGGACCATCGCCGGTCGGCCCGCGAATCTCTCCGCGGACGGGACGACACTGGATCTTTTCGGCATCCGCAAGACGGTGGTGAGCGTGAACTTCGGCTGGCAGTGGGACGGCCCGCGGCCGACCGGCGTCGAGCCGGGCGCGACGAGCGGTTTCACCGAGGCGGACGCGACGACCGTGCTGGCGGGAGCGCGGGTCGTCGAGGACCCGACGCGGCCACAGAGTTGGAAGTGATCGCAGCCGTCGGACGGACCGGCCCGGGGGCTGGTCCGTCCGACGGACCGTACGCTTGGTGACTGTGAGCCCTCGTCGCAATCGCCCTCGCCGGGACGAGAACGCCAACCTGGACGCCGACCGCGTCCGGCAGGGTGTCGCCTCGGTGCAGCAGTGGACCGACGGCGCCTGGCAGGTACGCGGCATCGGGGCGGGCGCGTCGGCCAAGACGTACCGCTGCCCCGGTTGTGACCAGGAGATCCGACCCGGGGTGGCGCACCTCGTGGCCTGGCCCGCCGACGGCCTGGGTGACCTGACCGACCGCCGGCACTGGCACAGCGGGTGCTGGCGTGCCCGGGAGCGGCGCGGCCCGGCGGTGCAGCGCGGCCGGGGCACGCCGCGCTACTGAGCGAGCGACCTGGATCACCCTGATCGTGCCTGGGCGGGCGGCGGCGGTGAGTTCGCGACAGACTTGAGCGGTGAGCACAGCGATCCGCGCGTCGTCGATCCTGCCCGGCCGCCGGGAGGACATCGAGCTGCACACCGCCGACGGTCTGCGGCTGGTCGGCGAACTGGCCCTGCCGGCCGACCGGCCCCCGGTGGCCACCCTCGTCTGCCTGCACCCGCTGCCCACCCACGGCGGAATGATGGACAGCCACGTGTTCCGCAAGGCGGCGTGGCGGCTGCCCGCGCTGGCCGACGTGGCCGTGCTGCGGTTCAACACCCGGGGCACGAGCAGTGTGCGCGGCACCAGCGAGGGGGCCTTCGACGGCGCGGTGGGTGAGCGCTACGACGTGGCCGCCGCCATCGAGTACGCGGAGTTCGCCGAACTGCCCAACATCTGGCTGGTCGGCTGGTCGTTCGGCACCGACCTGGCCCTGAAGTACGGGTGCGACCCGGCGGTGGCCGGAGCGATCCTGCTCTCCCCGCCGCTGCGGTTCTCGGCCCCGGACGATCTGGCGACCTGGGCCGATTCGGGTCGACCACTGGTGGCGCTGGTGCCCGAGTTCGACGACTACCTGCGCCCGGCCGAGGCGCGGGAGCGGTTCGCGGCGGTGCCGCAGGCCGAGGTGGTCGGGGTGCCCGGCGCGAAGCACCTCTGGGTCGGCGACGCGGAGACCGTGCTCGACGAGATCGTCAAGCGGGTCAACCCGGCGGCCGAGGTGCCGCTGCCGACGACCTGGGACGGGCCGATGGAGACCGGCGACGTCAGCGCGTACGCCGACCGAACGGTGGCCGCCTTCGCGGACACGCCCGTCCCCGGGCCGGCCGACTGACAGTCAACTCCGCTCCTGGCGGGGGAGCACCACCTCGCGCAGGATCAGTTGCAGCGCGGCCACCGTGGGGATGGCGATCAGCGCGCCCACCACGCCCAGCAGCGCCACCCCGAGCAGCGCGGCCAGCAGGGCGGCGACCTCGTTGACCTCCACCGAACGGCGCATCACCTTCGGGTAGATGAGGTAGTTCTCGATCTGCTGGTAGATCAGGAAGAAGACCGCGCAGGCGATGCCGGTGGGCAGGTCGGCGGCGAAACCGACCAGGCTCACGATCACCGCGCCCAGGGTCGCGCCGATCTGCGGGATCAGGTCGGTCACCGCGACGACCACGGCCAGCGCGAACGGGTACGGCAGCCCGACGATCAGCGCGAAGACGAAGGTGGTCGCGCCGGCCAGCACGGCGATGCTCAGCGCGCCGACCATGTAGGCGCCGACCTTCGCCAGGATCTCGTCGCCGATCAGCTGCACCCGCTCCCGCCGCGACCGGGGCACCACCGAGTAGCCCAGCGAGCGCAGCCGGTTGAAGTAGGCCAGGAAGTAGATGGTCAGCACCAGCACGGTCAACGTCCGGAACACCGTGCCGAAGATCAGTTGGGCGCCCCCGAGCACCCCGCCGAGCGCCCGGCCGATGGTGGCCGCGTTGGCCGCGCCCTGCACCCGCTCCACCACGTCGTACCGCTCCACCAGGTCATTGACCGTCGGATTGCGGCGCAACTCGTCGAGCAGGCTCGGGATCTGGTCGATGAACTGCCCGGACTGCGTCACGATCGGCGGGACCAGCGCCACCACACCCCCGCAGAGCAGCAGCACCACGGTCAACGCCACCACCGTCACCGCCAGGCCGTGGGGCACACCCCAGGTGCGTAGCCGCACCACCGCCGGGTTGAGGCCCACCGCGAGGAAGAGCGCGATCACCACCAGCACGAGGATGCCGCCGGCATTGCGAATCCCCAGATAGAGGGTGTACGCCAGCAGCACGCCCAGCGCGCCCGTGAAGCCGACCAGGAAGCTGCTGCGTCGCAGTGGACGCCCCGGCGTGCCGAACTTCCCGGACGGCACGGCAGGCGGCTCCTCCGGGTCGATCCCCGGTGCCGGCACCGGCACGGGAGGCGGCGTCTCGTCCGGCGGCGGCGTCTCGACCGGCAGTGGCGTTTCCGCCGGCGGTGGCGTTTCCGCTCGCGGGGGACCTGGGGTCACGTCCGGGTCGTCGCCGGACGGGTCGTGCTGCGGCACCAGGGACCTCCCGGCTCAGGCGGTGGGATGGCGGGCGGCGGCCACGAACGCCCGCCACGCGGCTGTCGCGAACACCAGCACCGCGCCGGACGGGTCCTTGCTGTCCCGCACCCCCACCAGTCCGGGCAGATTGTCCGCCACCTCGACGCACTCACTGTTACCGCTGCGAGTGGAGGTGCGCCAAACCGCGCCGCTCAGGTGCATGAATTCACTGCTTCCTTCATCAGGTCAATCGAGTGCCGATGAGAGAGCGCCTCGTTTCTCACCGTCTCCCATCGTGAGAGCAGCGTAGCTACGTCACCATCTCGGTCAACCACGACGCCGGCAAGCTGGTTTTCGAGGTTGCCGACCCAGCCACCGTCGGCGCCGCGCGCAAGCGTGAAGGGTCCGGACATCCCGACGTGCACTCCAACCTCGGCGGGAATGACGTGCACGCTGACCGGCGGGCGTTGGGCGTAGGTGATCAACTGGGTGAGTTGCTCGACCATGAGCCCACGCATGTGCTCAGCGGTGTGCCGCAGCGCGTGTTCGTCCACGACCGCGATGAGCTGCGGTGGGTCGGGTTGCGTGAGGATGGACTGGCGGTCCAGGCGCGCTTGCACGCGGCGTTCGACCTCGTCGTCGCTGAGCAGATCGTCGCAGCGGATCACCGCGCGGGCGTAGTTCTCGGTCTGCAGCAGACCCGGGACGAGCGTGGGCTGGAAGCAGCGCAGTTGGCGGGCGGTCCGCTCGGCGTCCAACCAGGGCCGGAACCAGCTCGGCAGGCCGTCGCGCTCGGCGAGCTTGAGCAGGTGCACGAGCAAGCCTCCGGTGGTCAGGACCTCGTCGGCGCGGGCCAGGAAGAGCCGGTCCAGCGGCCGTTGGCCCAGCTCCAGCGCGGACACCATCGAGCCGGAGTAGTGCACCAGCCGACCGAACTCCTCCTGACTCATCCCGGCGGCGGTCCGCAGCCGGCGCAGTTGGGCGCGGATCATGTCGGCCGTCGGCGCGGCGTCGCCTTCCACAGTGCCTCCGCAGGTTGTTGGTGATCGCCACCGGTCGACCCGGCGGACCACGCCGTTACCCCAGTCACGCCGGCGGACACGACGATGCCTTCCGACCGTAGTGGTGTTCTCAGCAGACTGTCACGTACCCGGTCGCCGCTGTCGCCCCAACCGGCGGCGCGTCCGTTCTGAGTCAGTCGAGGAGGTATCGATGCCGCGCCTTCGCCGTTCCGGTCGGTCCGACCCCGTTCACCCGGTGCCGAGGTCGCCCGCCGGCTGCACGCCGTCGGGTTCCGGTCCACAGGAACGGGCCCGTACGTCCGGGCTGCCGCTGCCGCGGCTCGGGCCGTACCCCCTGTTTCCCCGAGCCTGCGGCGATCGGACGCCGCACACCCCGCTGCGGCCTCTGTGGTGCTGCCGGGCCGACGGCCGACCATGGCCCTGCGCGGACGCCCGGCTGCTGCTCAAGGCGGAGTTTGACGCGGACCCGGTGGCCCTGACCATCTACCTGGCCGGCCTCTACCATGAGGCGGCACACGACCTGTACCAGCTCAACCCCTACGACGGGCCGACGCCCCGGGAGTTGTTCGAACGGTTCGTCGTGTGGGGCCCGTTCCGCCGCCCGATCATCGACTAGAACCGGCCGACGCGCAGATCTTGGACAGTTTCCGTTCCTGTTGAACGGAAACTGTCCAAGATCTCGAAGCTCGGACGGGTGGGTGCCCGTCAGTCCTTCTCGATCGTGACCTTGCTGGGCTTGGCGCTGCGCTCGTCGGTGGTCGGCTTGCTGGGGCGCTTGCCGTTCTCACCGGTGCTGGTGATCTTCGTCGGCTTGGCGCCCCGGCCACCCTCGCCCGGAACGGCCGCCACGGTCGGTTCGCCGTCCACCCCGGCGCTGGCCGCGCCGCCGTCGACAGTGGTCACCGGCTCGGCCACCGGGCGGGTCGTGGACTGCCCGGCCTCGCCGCCCGCAGCGGCGTTCGCCGGCTCCCGGGCATCGTCGGGCTCGGCCTTGCGGCCGTTCGCCGTGCCGGCGGCGACCGGCGCACCGGCGTCGTCGGGCTCGCTCTTGAGACCGTTCGCCGTGCCGGCGGCGACCGGCGCACCGGCGTGGTCCGGCTCGATCGTGAGGTCGCTCGCCGTGCCGGCGGCGACGGGCGCACCGGCGTCATCGTCACCGATACCCGACCCGGTGGCGGCCTCGCCGCCTGCCGGCGCGGTCACGGCCGTCGGGTCGGGGCGGTCGTCCGTGGCCGGTGCGGTCGGGCCGTCGATCGGGCCGGTGGTGCTGCGCAGCCGCACCTCGGCCATCTGCCGCTCGAGCTCGTCGGACTCCTGCCGCGCCTTCCAGGTCTCCTGCCGCAGGTCGGCGAGCTGCTGCTGGGCCTGCGCGATCTCCAACATCACGTGGGCGAGCTGCTGCCGGCCGGCGGCCGCCTCCTGCTGCGTCGCCGCCAGGTGCTGCTGCGTGGTCGCCAGGTGCTGCTGGGTCGTGGCCGCGTACTCCTCGAACTGGCGGCGCGAGGCCGCGACGTGCTCGTCGGCCTTGCGGCGCTTGTCACCCGCCTCGGTCGCGGCGCGGCTCAACAGCTCGGCCGACTCCGTCTCGGCGCGCTGGCGCAGGGCCGACGCGTCCCGCTCGGCCGCCTGACGGATCGCATCGGCGCCCTGCTCGATCTCGTTCTTGCGGGCGGTGTACTCGGTCTCCAGCTCGTTCTTGCGGGCTGTGAACTCGGATTCCAGCTCGGCGCTGCGCGCAGCCCAACCCGACTCCAGCTCCTGCTGGCGGTTGGCGAACGTGGACTCCAGCTCCTGCTTGCGGGACTCGTGCTGCTTGTCCAGCTCGTCGCGCCGCTTGGCGAACTCCTGCTCGGCGGTGGACCGTCGCTGGGCCAGCTCGCGGTCGGCCGCCTCGCGCCGCGAGTTGACCTCCTGCTCCACGCCGGCTCGCCAGGCGCCCAGCTCCTGCTGGGTCTGCGCCCGGGACTGCTGCACGTACGCCTCGGTCTCGCTGCGCATCCGCTGCACGTACGCCTCGGTCTCGGACCGACTGCGCTTGGCCGACTCGGACGCCTGCGTGGTCAGCCGCTCGGCCTCCTGCTGGGCCTTGGCGCGGGTGGCCCGGCCGGCCATCGACGCGTCGTCGATGATCTGCTTGGCCTCCTGCTGGGCCTTGGCGTGGGTCGCCCGGCCCGCCTCGGTCGCCGTGTCGGTGAGCCGCTTGGCCTCCTGCTGGGCCTTGGCGTGCACCTCCTTGGCCGCCTCGCGCAGCTCGCCGGCCTCCTGCCGGGCGGTGGTCAGCGCCTCGCGGGCCGCCTCGCGCAGCTTGGTGGCCTCCTGCTGTGCCCGGGTGTGGATCTCCTTGGCGGTGTCCCGCAGGTGGGTGGCCTCCTGCTGGGCCTTGGCCAGCTCGTCCTGTGCGGTCTTGCGCAGCTTCGCCGACTCGTCCTTGGCCGACCGCAGGGTCGCGTCCGCCTCCGCGCGGCGGGAGGCGCTGTGCCGCTCCTCCTCCTGGCGCCGGGCGGCGAGAGCGATCTCGAAGTCCTTCAACGCCCGCGCGGCCTGCTCGCGGGCCTCCTCGATGATGTGCTCGGCGGTGGCGCGACGGGCGTCGATCTCCTCGTTGGCCGCCGACAGGATCTGCTCGGCCTGCTCCTCGGCGAGGGTGAGGATCGACTCGACGCGGGGGCCCAGGTGCCGGAAGGAGGCCCGGTCCACCACGTTCATCTGCTTGCGGACCTGGGTCAGATCCCGTTGCAGAACCTCGACCTGGCCGGCGAGCTTGTGGATCTGTGTATAGGCCTGTTCCCGTTCGGCGGCGAGGGTCGCGATCTCGTGCTCGGCACGCGCGACGTACCGGTCAACCTGTTTCTTCTCGTACCCCCGCAGAGCGGACTCGAAGCTGGGCTCCGTGGTCACGTCCCCGCCGAGAGCGAACAGTTCCTCGCCGTGCGACATGCCCCCATCCTCACACGCATCGCCCCCTGCTGGGGCGATACGGACGCCCCTTGTGGGACCTACTTCACTCCGTGGCGAGGGTGCCACACCAAGGGTTGGGAAACGCACACGGCGCGAGGTCACACCGGTCACCCGGTGTCACCTCGCGCCGTCGATGCCCCGACCTGACGCCTCGCGTCAGCCGGCGGTCTCCGCGGTCACCCGCTCCTGCCCGCCGTCGGTCTTCTTCGCCTCCGGCTTGGCCGCCGGGGCAGCCGCCGCCGGCATGCCGGGCACGATGCCGGCGAGCCCGGAGAGCATCTGACCGAGCTGCGAGGTGACCGCGTCCTTCTGCCGGGTGAGGTCCTCGACCTCGCGGCGGGCGGCCTGCGTGGTCAGCTCGGCCTCGGTGCGCGCCTCGGTGAGCAGGCGCTGCGACTCGGCCTTGGCCTCGTTGAGCGTCTTCTCGGAGTGCGCCTTGGCCTTGTCGATCGTCTCGGCCGCGTTGCGCTCCGACTCGACCCGGCGGGCCTCGGCGCGCTGCTCGATCTCCTTGGCGCGCTCCTGCGCGGCCCGGGCGCGCTGCTCGGCCTCGCTGACCATCTTCTGGGTCTGCGCGACCTGGGCGGCGTGCCGCTCGGACTCCTCGCGCTCGGCCTTCTCGCGCCGCTCGGCCAGCTGCAGCTCCAGAGCCTGCAGGTCCTTGTCGCGCTTGTCCCGTGCGTCGGTGAGCAGCTTGGTCGCCTCGGCGCGCTTCTCCTCGGCCTCGCGGGCGGCCTTCGAGCGGTGCTGGGTGATCTCCCGCTCGGCGGTGGCCCGGAGGGTGGCCACCTCCCGCTCGACGGTCGACTTCAGCTCGGCCACCTCGTGCGCCGTCACCGTACGCAGCTGCTTGGTCTCGCGGTCGGCGTCGGCGCGCAGCGTGTCGGCCTCGCGGCGGGCCTGCACCCGGACCTCGGCGGCCTCGCGCTCGGCGGCGGTGCGCAGGTTGCCGGCCTCGCGCTCGGCGCTGGCCTTCATCGCGGCGGCCTCGGCGCGGGCCTTGTCCGTGATCTCCCGGGCCTCGAGGCGGGCGGCGGAGAGGATGCCCTCGGACTCGCGCTTGGCCTCGTTGCGGTGGTCGTTGGCCTGCTCCTCGGCGAGCCGGAGGATCTGCTCGACGCGGGTGCCGAGCCCGGAGAGGGTGGGCCGGCTGTTCTCTTCGAGCTGCTTGTTCGTGTCGGTGAGCTTCTGCTCCAGCGCACTCATGCGCTGCTCGGCCTGGCGGAGGCGACGCTGGGCGTCGTTCATCCGCTGCTCAGCCTCGGCACGGGCCTGCTCGGACTGGGTCAGCGCGGCGGTCATCCGGCCGATGAAGTCATCGACCTGGTGAGTGTTGTATCCGCGCAGGCCAACGGTGAAATCTGGCTGCGAGTTCGCGTTATCGAAGAACGCGAGAGGGGAGGACTGCTGCTGGGGCATTGGGACATACTGGCAGACGCCCCAGGGTGCTTCGCAAGAGCGGTGCGGAGCTTTCGTGTCCTCATTACATGGTCAACTGACCTGGCCGCCGAGGCCGGACCAATCGGCGATCTTGGCAGGTCCCGGGCGGGACGGGCGCCACGCAGCGTGACACGAAAAAGGGCCACGGGTGCGCCCCGTGGCCCTTTGTTCGATCCGGATGGGTTCCCGCTAATGGGGGTGGAAGAACAATGGCCGATCACCGCATTGGCCACCGGCTGCTCATCCGTCCGGCCGGTGGCCCGCTCAGTGCCCCCGGAACCGGTTGATCGCTTCCTCGTGCCGGGCCCGCAACTCCCCGTCACGGACGCCCAACCCGTCGGCGGGCGCGAGGCAGCGCACCCCGACCTTGCCCTGGTGCGCGTTGCGGTGCACCTCGTACGCGGCCTGACCGGTCTGCTCCAACGGGTAGGTACGCGACACCGTCGGGTGCACCTTGCCGAGCGCGACCAGGCGGTTGGCCTGCCACGCCTCGTGGTAGTTGGCGAAGTGGCTGCCCACGATCCGCTTCAGGTGCATCCACAGGTAGCGGTTGTCGTACTGGTGCTGGAACCCGCTGGTGGACGCGCAGGTGACGATGGTGCCGCCACGGCGGGCCACGTAGACGCTCGCGCCGAACGTCTCCCGTCCCGGGTGCTCGAAGACGATGTCCGGGTCCTCGCCCCCGGTCAGCTCGCGGATCCGCTCGCCGAAGCGCCGCCACTCGTCCTGGTCCTGGGTCTGCTCGTCCTTCCAGAACCGGAAGCCCTCGGCTGCCCGGTCGATGACCAGCTCCGCGCCCATCCGGCGGCACAGCTCGGCCTTCTCCGGCGAGGAGACCACGCAGACCGGGATCGCGCCCCCGTTGAGGGCCATCTGGGTGGCGTACCCGCCGAGGCCGCCGGAGGCACCCCAGATCAGCACCACGTCACCCTGCTTCATGTTGGCGCCGTGGTGTGAGACGAGCTGCCGGTACGCGGTGGAGTTGACCAGCCCGGGGCTGGCCGCCTCCTCCCAGCTCAGGTGCCGCGGCTTGGGCATCAGCTGGTTGGCCTTGACCACGGCCAGCTCGGCTAGGCCGCCGAAGTTCGTCTCGAAGCCCCAGATCCGCTGCTGCGGGTCGAGCATGGTGTCGTCGTGGCCGGCGGCGTCCTCCAGCTCGACGGAGAGGCAGTGCGCGACGACCTCGTCGCCGGCCGCCCACCGGGTCACCCCCGGGCCGGTACGCAGCACCACGCCCGCCGCGTCCGAGCCGACCACGTGGTACGGCAGGTCGTGCCGGCGGGTCAGCTCGGAGACCCGGCCGTAGCGCTGGAGGAACTTGAAGGTGGACACCGGCTCGAAGATGCTGGTCCACACCGTGTTGTAGTTGATCGCGCTGGCCATCACCGCGATCAGCGCCTCGCCCGGCGCCAGCTCCGGCGTCGGCACCTCCTGCACGTGCAGCGCCTTGCGCGGGTCCTTGTCCCGGGTGGCCATGCCGTCGAACATCCGGGCCTCCTCGGCGCGGACGACCACGCCTCGGTAACTCTCCGGCACGGGCAGTCCGGCGACGCCCGCCAGCTCGCGGTCCGGATCGTTCGATTCCTCCGCCGCCATGATCGCTTCGAGGATGTCCTGCACGGTGACCTCCGGTTCGTCCCCGCACCCGCACGGGCCGGGTGCTGCCATCGTCGGGGCCGATGGACACGACCACCATGTCGGCATTCGACACATCCGGCCCCGGTCGCGCTCCTGTGGGCCGGGACGTTACTGAACGGTAGCTAGGGCGGGAAGTCCTCTGTGAAAAACTGCATCCACCAATGCGTGAAGGTGCCCGGCCGCCCTGCCAACCACGCACAGACGTGCGCGCCCACCCCCCTGCCCCACCCACGACCCACTCCCTGACCCACCGGGGATGGGCGGGGGTCAGTGGGCCGGGGATGGGCGGGGGTCAGTGGGCCGGGGGTGGGCGGGTCAGTGGGCCGGGGTGGGCGGGTCAGGGGGTGGGGGTCAGTGGGTGGGGGCGGGTTCCACGAGTTCGATCAGGACGCCGCCGGCGTCCTTGGGGTGCACGAAGTTGATCCGGCTGTCGGCGGTGCCGCGGCGCGGGGCGTCGTAGAGCAGTCGTACGCCCCGCTCGCGCAGCGCCGCGCAGGCCACGTCGATGTCCGCCACGGTGTACGCGACCTGCTGCACGCCCGGCCCGTTGCGGTCGAGGAACTTCGCGATCGTCGACTCCGGGGTGAGCGGGGCCAGCAGTTGCACGCAGCCGCCCTCGGCGGTCGGCCCGACGGTCAGCATCGCTTCCCGTACGCCCTGCTCGGCGTTGGTCTCGGTGTGTACGCAGCGCATCCCGAAGGTCCGCTGGTAGAAGTCGATCGCGGCATCCAGGTCGGCGACGGCGATGCCGACGTGGTCAATCTTGCGAAGCCCGATGTCTGTGACGTAGTCCGCACCGGGCTCGACGGGGGAGTTCTCAGCCATGGCGCTAGTCTGGCCGAACAATCGTTAAGGCGTACAGCTCGGCACCCCCCTCGGAGGCAGGCATGGCTTCGGTGATCGTCAGCGGCGCGCGGACCCCGATGGGGCGGCTGCTGGGCAACCTCAAGGACCTCCCGGCCACCAAGCTCGGCGGGATCGCCATCAAGGCGGCCCTGGAGCGGGCCGGCGTCAGCCCGGACCAGGTCCAGTACGTGATCATGGGCCAGGTGCTCCAGGCGGGCGCCGGGCAGATCCCGGCCCGGCAGGCGGCGGTCGAGGCCGGCGTGCCGATGTCGGTGCCGGCGCTGACCATCAACAAGGTCTGCCTCTCCGGCCTGGACGCGATCGCCCTGGCCGACCAGCTCATCCGGGCCGGCGAGTTCGACATCGTGGTGGCCGGCGGCATGGAGTCGATGACCAACGCCCCGCACCTGCTGATGGGCCAGCGCACCGGCTACAAGTACGGCGACGTGGTGGTCAAGGACCACATGGCGCACGACGGGCTCAGCGACGCCTGGGACTGCTGCTCCATGGGCGAGTCGACCGAGCGGCTCGGCACGAAGCACGGCATCTCCCGCGAGGAGCAGGACGCCTTCGCCGCGGCCAGCCACCAGCGGGCCGCCGCCGCGCAGAAGAACGGCCACTTCGCCGAGGAGATCACCCCGGTGCTGATCCCGCAGCGCAAGGGTGACCCGCTGGTGATCAGCGACGACGAGGGCATCCGCCCGGACACCACCGTCGAGTCCCTGGCCAAGCTGCGTCCCGCCTTCGCCAAGGACGGCACGATCACCGCCGGCAGCTCCTCGCCGATCTCCGACGGCGCCGCCGCCGTGGTCGTCATGAGCAAGGCCAAGGCCAACGAGCTGGGCCTGACCTGGCTGGCCGAGATCGGTGCCCACGGCAACGTCGCCGGCCCGGACAACTCCCTGCACTCGCAGCCGTCCAACGCGATCAACCACGCCCTGAAGAAGGGCGGCCTGAGCGTCGAGGACCTGGATCTCATCGAGATCAACGAGGCGTTCGCGCAGGTCGGCATCCAGTCCACCCGCGACCTCGGCATCAGCCCCGACAAGGTCAACGTCAACGGCGGCGCGATCGCGCTGGGCCACCCGATCGGCATGTCCGGTGCGCGTCTCGTCCTCACCCTCGCCCTGGAGCTGAAGCGGCGCGGCGGCGGCACCGGCGCGGCCGCTCTCTGCGGCGGCGGCGGCCAGGGCGACGCGCTGATCATCCACGTGCCGGGAAGCGCAGCGGCTGCACAGTGAGCGATGCGATCGAGGGCGTCCCGGCGGCGGCCACCACGTCCGTGCGCCGCAGCCGGGACGTGCCGCTGCTGGTCGAGCGGGCCCGCACCGGTGACCCCCGTGCGGTGGCCCGCCTGATCACCCTGGTGGAGAACGGCGACACCCTGCTGCCGGCGATCGCCGCCGCGTTGGCGCCGTACGCCGGGCAGGCCCAGGTCGTCGGGCTCACCGGCTCGCCGGGGGTGGGCAAGTCCACCACCACCAACGAGCTGGTCCGCGCGCTGCGGGCACGTGGGCACCGGGTCGGCGTGCTGGCGGTCGACCCGTCCAGCCCGTTCACCGGCGGGGCGATCCTCGGCGACCGGGTGCGTATGCAGGACCACGCCACCGATCCGGGCGTCTACATCCGGTCGATGTCCAGCCGCGGGCACCTCGGCGGGCTGGCGGCGGCGACACCGCAGGCGGTCCGCGTGCTGGAGGGCGCCGGCTGTGACGTGGTGCTGGTGGAGACCGTCGGCGTCGGGCAGGCCGAGGTGGAGGTCGCCTCGCTGGCCGACACCACGCTCGTGCTGCTCGCCCCCGGCATGGGTGACGCGATCCAGGCGGTCAAGGCCGGCATCCTGGAGATCGCCGACGTGTTCGTGGTCAACAAGGCCGACCGGGACGGCGTCGACGCCACCGTCCGTGACATCCAGGGCATGATCGCCCTGGGTGAGCGCGGCCCGGGGCAGTGGCGGCCTCAGGTGGTCCGGTCGGTCGCGGCCCGGGGCGAGGGCATCGACGACATCGCCGCCGCCATCGACAAGCACCGGGGCTGGCTGGTCGAGCACGGCGAGCTGCGCCGCCGCCAGGAGGCGCGGGCCGCCGCCGAGATCGAGGCCATCGCGCTCGGCGCCCTCCGCGCCAGGATCGGCTCACTGCGCGACGGTACGGAGCTGAGCACGCTCGCCGCCACGGTGGCCGAGGGTGGTCTCGACCCGTACGCGGCGGCGGACACCCTGCTCGCCCAGCTCGCCCGGTGACCGTCCACGCCGGACAGCCCCGCGCTGCCCGACCCTTGTAGGCTCGCACCGCCCCACGGCGGTGGGGTCGGCGTGAGGAGCAGGGGGAGTGGGAATGGATCACGAGGCGACCCAGGAGCTGAGCGCGACGACGGCGCCGGCCGGCGGCACGACGCAGGTCGCCGACGAGGTGATCGAGAAGATCGCCGTCGCTGCGGCTCGCGCGGTGCCCGGGGTTGCCGAGCTGGGCGGCGACGTCGCCCGGTTCTTCAACTCCGTCCTCGACCGGGTCGGGCTGGACCAGGTGGGCGACGCCCGGCGGGGCTGCTCGGCACACGTGACCGGCGACGCCGCCGTGGTCAACCTGGTGCTGGTGATCGACGCCGGTCAGCCGGTGCCGGAGATCACCGGGCAGGTGCGGGCCCGGGTCACCGAGGCCGTCGAGGCGTACGGGCTGCGGGTCGACGAGGTCAACATCCGGGTGGACGACGTGGCGATGGGCGCTTCCGCCGCTCCCACGCTCTGACCTGGTTACTCGTCGGTACGAGCTTACTTAGCGATCGTTCAGGCCAGGGCTCTACACTCGACGTGCAGTCGAGGAACCGAGGAGGAGCCCTGCGCATGGACGCCGACGAGATCGACGCCGGACGGGCACGCTGGCAGGCCCGGTACGACTCCGCGCGCAAGCGGGACGCCGACTTCACCACGCTCTCCGGGATGCCGGTGGAGCCGGTCTACGGGCCGCCGGAGGGCAGCGCGTACCCGGGCTTCGAGCGGATCGGCTGGCCGGGCGAGTACCCGTACACCCGGGGTCTTCATCCGACCGGCTACCGCGGGCGGACCTGGACGATCCGGCAGTTCGCCGGCTTCGGCAACGCCCAGCAGACCAACGAGCGGTACAAGATGATCCTCGGCGCCGGCGGTGGCGGCCTGTCGGTCGCGTTCGACATGCCGACGCTGATGGGCCGCGACTCGGACGACCCGCAGGCGCTCGGCGAGGTCGGCCACTGCGGCGTCGCCATCGACACCGCCACCGACATGCAGGCGCTCTTCGACGGCATCGACCTGGCCGACGTCACCACCTCGATGACCATCTCCGGCCCGGCCGTGCCGGTGTTCTGCATGTACCTGGTGGCCGCCGAGCGGCAGGGCGCCGACCTGTCCAAGCTGGACGGCACGCTGCAGACCGACATCTTCAAGGAGTACATCGCGCAGAAGGAGTGGCTCTTCGACCCCGAGCCGCACCTGCGCCTGATCGGCGACCTGATGGAGTACTGCGCGGCGGAGATCCCGCGCTACAAGCCGCTGTCGGTCTCCGGCTACCACATCCGCGAGGCCGGCTCGACCGCCGCGCAGGAGCTGGCGTACACCCTGGCCGACGGTTTCGGCTACGTGGAGCTGGGCCTCTCGCGCGGCCTGGACGTGAACGTCTTCGCGCCGGGGCTGAGCTTCTTCTTCGACTCGCACCTCGACTTCTTCGAGGAGATCGCCAAGTTCCGCGCCGCCCGCCGGATCTGGGCCCGCTGGCTGCGTGACGTCTACGGCGCGACCAGCGAGAAGGCCCTCTGGCTGCGGTTCCACACACAGACCGCCGGGGTGTCGCTGACCGCCCAGCAGCCGGTCAACAACGTCGTACGCACCGCCGTCGAGGCGCTCGCGGCGGTGCTCGGCGGAACGAACTCGCTGCACACCAACGCGCTGGACGAGACCCTGGCGCTGCCCACCGACGAGTCCGCCGAGATCGCCCTGCGTACCCAGCAGGTGCTGATGGAGGAGACCGGGGTGGTCAACGTGGCCGACCCGCTCGGCGGCTCCTGGTACGTCGAGGCGCTGACCGACAAGATCGAGGCCGAGGCGGAGGAGATCTTCGCCCGGATCCGGCAGCTCGGCGGCGACGGGCCGCACCAGATCGGCCCGATGACCTCCGGCATCCTGCGCGGTATCGAGGACGGCTGGTTCACCGGGCACATCGCCGAGTCGGCATTCGTCTACCAGCAGGCCCTGGAGAAGGGCGACAAGAAGATCGTCGGCGTCAATTGCCACACCGGCACGGTCGCCAAGGAGCTGGAGATCCTGCGCATCTCGCACGAGGTGGAGCTGGAGCAGCGCCGGGTGCTCGCCGAGCGCAAGGCCGGACGGGACGACGCCGCGGTCAAGGCCGCGGTCGCCCGGATGGTCGAGGCCAGCCGCACCGACGAGAACATGGTCCCCGCCATGCTCGACGCGGTCCGCGCCGAGGCGACCCTGGGCGAGATCTGCGACGCCCTCCGGGCCGAGTGGGGCACCTACCGCGAACCCGCCCGTTTCTGACCCATACCACCACCCCCGTCGATCGCGCGGTCGCTGCCGGACGGACGCCCCGTCTCGGCGGCGGAACTGCCCGATCGCCGGGGGTGGAATGGGGCGTGAGAGTCGCAACGTCGCAGTTGTGGGTGAGCCGGGATTCCGGGCTCGCGTGCGAGACTAGGTAACCATGAGCGACCCACGGATCACCTCGTCGATCTTCACCCGCGGCGCGGTCGACCTCAGCACGCTGCGCGGCCCCGCACCAGCCAGTACCCGCCCCGGCACACCCCCGCAGGGCGGCCCGTCCGCCGGCGTGCCCGGCGCGCAGACCGCCGGCGGCAACGCCGCCATCGTCGACGTCACCGAGGCGACCATCCAGGCCGATGTGCTCGAACGGTCGATGGCCATGCCCGTCATCGTCTTCTTCGGTGCGGCCGGCTTCCCGGAGAGCGACGAGTTCGCCCCGGTGCTGGAGCGGCTGGCCGCCGAGAGCGGTGGCACCTGGGTGCTCGCCCGGGTCGACGTGCAGGAAAACCCGCGGATCGCCCAGATGTTCCGGGTCCAGGGCATCCCCATGGTCTACGCGGTCGTCGGCGGCCAGCCGATCGACGCCTTCTCCGGTGTGGTGCCCGAGGCCCAACTCCGCCAGTGGATCCAGGCGGTGCTCAAGGCCGGTGGCGTGGCCGTCGCCGAACCGGAGGACCCGCGCCTCGACGAGGCGGACGACGCGCTCATGAGCGGCGACCTGGACGCCGCCGAGCAGGCGTACCGCAAGATCCTCGCCGACGCCCCGGCGGACGCCGCGGCCACGGCGGGCCTGGCCCAGGTCGGCGTGGCCCGCCGGGTGGCCGGCGCCGACCCGGCCACCGCGCTCGCCGCCGCCGAGAGCGCCCCCGACGACGTCGCGGCCCAACTGCTGGCCGCCGACATCGAGGTGCTCAGCGGCCTGGCCGAGCAGGCGTACGCCCGGCTCGTCGGCCTGGTCCGACGGACCGCCGGTGAGGACCGCGAGACGGTCCGCCAGCACCTGGTGTCGCTGTTCTCCATCGCCGGCCCGGACGACCCGGCGGTCGCCTCGGCCCGACGGGCCCTGGCCAGCGCCCTGTT
This sequence comes from Micromonospora sp. NPDC005197, assembly GCF_040608295.1. Taxonomy (NCBI): domain Bacteria; kingdom Bacillati; phylum Actinomycetota; class Actinomycetes; order Micromonosporales; family Micromonosporaceae; genus Micromonospora; species Micromonospora sp. NPDC005197. The sequence goes on from NZ_JBEXHY010000028.1 coordinate 24,396, forward strand.
CTGAGTTCGCCGCACGGATCGTGAGTTCGTAGTACGCCAGCGCGGGCCGGCGTTTCGCCGGCCCGCCCGACCACCGAGGACGGGAGCTCATGATGCGCCGGATCGCCGTCCTCGACGCGCCGACAAATCTCGGCCTGCGACCGCCGACATCCACCTCCGTGCCGGGCTGCGCCAAGGCGCCCGGCGCGTTGCGCGACCACGACCTGCTGGCCCGGCTGCGGGCCCGCGACGCCGGCTGCGTCACCCCACCCCGGTACGACCCCGGCGACTGGCGGCCCGGTGACGGCGTGTGCCACGCCCGGGAGATCGCCGACTACTCCCTCGCCCTCGCCGAGCGGGTCGGCTCGATCATCGACCGGGGCGAGTTCCCGGTGGTGCTGGGCGGTGACTGCTCCGTGTTGCTCGGCTCTGCGCTGGCCATGCACCGCCTCGGTGAGGCGGTCGGCGGGCGGATCGGGTTGGTCTTCGTCGACGGGCACTCCGACTTCCGGCACCCCGGCAACGCCTCCTACGTCGGCGCGGCCGCCGGGGAGGATCTGGCCCTCGTCACCGGGCGCGGGCAGGCCGACCTGGCCGCGCTGGAGGGCCGTCGACCCTACTTCCGCGACATCGACGTGGTGGTGCTCGGCATCCGGGCGCAGGACGAGTACCGCCTCGACCTCCAGGCCGCGGGCATCACCACCCGACCGGTGCCGGCGCTGCGCGCCGAGGGCGCCGCCCGGACGGCCCAGTGGGCGCACGAGCAGCTCGCCGACTGCGCGGGCTACTGGGTGCACATCGACGTCGACGTGCTCGACCCGGCGGTGATGCCGGCCGTGGACGCCCCCGACCCGGGTGGCATCGCCTTCGCCGAGCTGGAGATCCTGCTCGCCGGCCTGGTCGACACCCCACACTGCCTCGGCGTCGAGCTGACCGTCTTCGACCCCGACTACGACCCGGACGGCTCGTACGCCGCCGAGATCGTCAACACCGTGGTCGCCGGCCTGGCCCCGGTCACCGCCCCGGAGGCGGTGCCACCCCGACTGCTGTCGCCCCGGCCCACGCCCTCCCCGCGGCGTGGCAACGGCCGGGCCGCGACCGCCAGCGAGCGGCTCGCCGGGCGTGATGGGCTCGATCGTGCCGCGCGCCTCGCCGGGCGCGACGGCCCCGATCGGGTCGACGAGCGCGGCGGCGACGACCTTTCCGATGGCGACGCCTCCGGCAGCCAGCCCCCGGGCGTCGGGTCTGCCGGCGTCGGTCCCTCCGGCGTCCGTTCGTCGATCGGCGCGGTGGCTGACGGTGCGGTGGCTGACGGCGTCGCGCCGGCGGTGGCGCCACCCGGCGCGGGCGGGCGGGCCCCAGCCGAGCCATCCGGCCTCGCGGCCCAGATCGCGGTCACGGTCGAGCGCGAACCGGTCGGTCCGCCCGCGTCGGCCGGCCCGGGTCTGCTCCGACGACCCTCCCCGCCGACGGAGACCCCGCCGGAGAGGCACGAAGCCGACTCCGCCTGATCCGGTCCCGGCCCACCTCGCCGCGATCCACCCCGGAATCAGCGAAACCGGGGTGTCCGGATGGCCTGGACACCCCGGTTTCCGCGGCACCGGGTGGATCACCGCTGGGCGTGGGTGGCGACCAGTGGCGTGCGGCGGGTCAGGTGGCGGGCAGGGCCCGGAGGAAGCGCTCGGCGATCGGGACGGCTGAGGCGGTGCTGGCCCCGCCCTTCTCCACGAACACGGCGAACGCGACGTCACCCCGCCAGCCGACGAACCAGGCGTGCGTGTGGGCCGGGTTGTCGTCGTACTCGGCGGTGCCGGTCTTGCCGTACACCTCGCCGCCCGGAACGTCCTTCAGCGCGCTCCCGGTGCCGGCGGTGACCACCTCGCGCATCATCGTCCGCAGCGCCGCGACGGACTCGGGCTTCAGCTGCTCGCCGGGCGGGGCCGGCTTGGCCGGTGCCGGGTCGACCAGCAGCTTCGGCTGCTCGAAGCGGCCCCGGGCGACGGCCGCGGTGGCGCCGGCCATGGCCAGGGGGCTGACCAGCGTGGTGCCCTGGCCGAACGACGCGGCGGCCTGCTCGGCCAGGCTGCCGCCGGTCGACACCTTGCCGGTGAAGGCGTCCGTGCCGAGATCCCACTGCCCCTCCAGGCCCAGCGAGCGGCCGGCGGCGGCCAGCCCGTCACCGCCGAGCTTCGGGGCCAACGAGGCGAAAGCCGTGTTGCAGGACTTGGCGAAGTCGGTGCGGAACGGCACCGAGCCCAACTCGAAGTTGTCCGAGTTCTTGAAGGACCGGCCATCGACGGTGAAGGTCTTCCTGCACTCCACCGGCCCGTCCAGGGTGACCGCGCCCCGGTCCAGCAGACCCAGCGCACTGACCATCTTGAACGTGGAGCCCGGCGGCACCTGGGCGGTGAAGGCCAGGTTCTCGCCGGCCGGCCCGGGACCGTTGGCGGCGGCGAGCACCGCGCCGTCCTTGATGCGTACCGCCACCAGGGCGGCTCGGCGCGGCTCCGCGCGCAGGGCTGCGTCGGCCGCGTTCTGGGTGGCCACGTCCAGGGTGGTCTTCAGCGCCTGACCGGGCTGCGGCTCCCGGTGGAACAGTTCGGTGCCGGTGGCTGCCAGCTTGCCGTCCTCGGCGGGCCGCTCGACGACGACCGTCAGACCGGGGGCGCCGCGCAGCCGCTCGTCGTAGCGGCCCTGCAACCCGCCGTGCCCGACCAGGTCGCCGGCGACGTACCGGTCCGGGTGGGCGGCGAGGTCGTCGGCCTGCGCCGGGTCGACCGAGCCGAGCAGCGCACGGGCGAACTCCCGGGTCGGCGCCAGGTCGAGCTTGTCGGAGACGAACTTGGTGCCGGGCAGGTCGTAGATCCGCGGCTTGATCTGCCGGTACGCGTCCTCGCGTAGGGTCACCACCTCGACGAGCGCGCCCGGGTCGGCCTCGGCCACCCGCTTCGGCAGGTCGGCCAGGTCGACGGCGGGGACCAGGGCCGGGCGGATCGCCTTGAAGGCCGCGTCGAGATCCTTGACCAGCTTCTTGATGTCGGTGACCTGGTTCGGCTGCACACCCACCCGCACCACCTGGCGGGGCGCCACGATCGGCTTGCCGGCCGCGTCCAGCAGGCCCGCCCGGGGGCCGGTGTCGCGGCGCAGCCCCAGCCGGTCGCCCTTGGTGAGCTGCTCGTGGATCACCCGCGGCTCCCACATCACCTGCCACTGGTCGTCGTCGCCCTGGACGAGCCGCAGCTCCCGGTCGTACGTCCAGTGGGTCTGGCCCGGCAGGGGCCAGTCGACCCGGATCGTCGTGGTCGCGATGTTCTTGGTGATCTTCGGCTCGCCCTGCCGGGTCAGGGTGGGCGGGGTGGCCGCCAACTCGCCGGACAGCTCCTTGATCTCCTTGGTCACCTCGGCCGCCGGCATTTTGGCACCGGTCGTGTCGACCATCGCGACCGCCTGCAGGTCGCCACTGCGCCAGCCGGCGAGGAAGGCGTCGGCGCTGTGCTCCGGCCCGTCGTCGCCGGAGCACGCCGCCAGGACGCCAGCGGTGAGCAGGGTCGCAGTGAGCGCGGCGACCCGTCGGGCGCGGTTCGGCCGGTGGGGCCGGGGGTAGGACAAGGTCATGAAGCGGTCCTTCCGGTCTCGGGCTGCCCTGCACGGTAGTACGCGAAGGGTGTCCCCAACGTCCCGTGTGGCGCTCGACGTGCGGAAAGACGGGCCGGGCCGGTGTGATGAACATCGCGGGGCGGGGTATCCCGCAACCGGCCAACCTCGGACCCGCAACGGGTGAAAGGACAAAGTCCGGATCCGGACGTCCGGCCAGTGGTCCGCCGACCAAGGCGCGAAACGGCAGGCCTACGCTGGGCGGCAGAGTGACCCACAACGCGGTGGGTCGAGGGGAGTGGCACCGATGGACCGGCGTCCGGCGATCAAACCGGAACCCGACCTCCGGCAGGATGACTCCGGCCGGGACGACGACAGCTTCGATTCGGCGACCGACGGGGACGGCTACGGCCGGCTCGACACGGGCGTCACGGGGCTGACCGGGTCGAGCATCGACACCATCTACGATCTGGGCCTGCCGACCGAGGCGTTGGCCGACGACGTGGAGGATGCCGAGCTCGACGAACCGGTCCCCAACGCGGAGCGCCTGGTGGCCCAGGCTGTCGCGCTCGCCGGGGACGACCACGACGCGGCGACCCTGGTCGGTCGCTTCTGGCGGTTCGCCCCGGACGAGGAGCTGGTCGGCTTCACGGCGGAGGAGATGCTCGACGCGGCCCGGGCGCACCGGGACCTGGCCCAGCAGCGGGTGCCCGGCGAGTTGAAGCTGCGGATCCACGAGCCGCACGCCGACCAGCACCACACCGTTGTCGAGATCGTCACCGACGACATGCCGTTCCTGGTCGACTCGGTGACCGCGCTGCTCAACTCGTACCACCTGGACGTGCATCTGCTGGTGCACCCGCTGGTGGTGGTCCGGCGCGAGCCGCTGGGCCGGCTCACCGAGGTCTCGGCGGACGTGGAGCCGGACGACGCGATCGCCGGCGACATCATCGAGAGCTGGATGCGGATCGAGATCGACCCGGTCCGGGACGCCGCCGAACGCGACCGGCTGCGCCGTGAGCTGCAACGGGTGCTCACCGACGTGCGGGAGGCCGTGGAGGACTGGCCGAAGATGCGTCAGCGTGCGCTCGCGCTCGCCGACGAGCTGGCCTCGGCCCGCACCTCGGACAACCGTCCGCCGGTGCCGGAGAAGGACATCACCGACTCGGTGGAGCTGCTGCGCTGGCTGGCGCACGACCACTTCACGTTCCTCGGCTACCGCGAGTACCGCCTGGTGGACGCCCCGGACGGGAACCCCGCCGACCAGGTGGACGGCAAGGCGCTGGAGGCGGTGCTCGGCACCGGCCTGGGCATCCTGCGCTCGGACTCCCCGGAGGCCCGGTCGCTGTCGTCGATGACGCACGAGGCACACGAGAAGGTGCTGGAGAAGCGCCTGCTCATCATCACCAAGGCCAACTCGCGGGCCACCGTGCACCGCTCGGCGTACCTGGACTACATCGGGTTCAAGATCTTCAACTCCGAGGGCGAGGTCATCGGGGAGCGGCGCTTTTTGGGCCTGTTCTCCACCGCGGCGTACCGGACCAGCGTCCGGGAGCTGCCGGTGGTGCGTCGTAAGGTCGCGGAGGTGCTCGACCGCTCCGGCCTGAGCCGGCGCAGCCACTCCGGCAAGGATCTGCTGCAGATCCTGGAGACCTACCCGCGCGACGAGCTGTTCCAGATCAAGACCGACGACCTGTACCACGCGGTGATCGGCGTGCTGCGGATGGCGGGCCGCCGGCAGCTGCGGGTGTTCCTGCGCCGCGACGCGTACGGGCGGTTCATCTCCTGCCTGATCTACCTTCCCCGGGACCGGTTCACCACCCAGAACCGGCTGCGCATGCAGGACATCCTGCTGCGTGAGCTGAACGGCGTCGGGGTGGATTACACGACCCGGGTCACCGAGTCGATGCTGGCTCGGGTGCACTTCATCGTCCGTACCGACCCGACCCGGCCGCCCGGCGACATCGACGCCGACCTGCTGGCCGAGGAGCTGGCCGACGCCACCCGACTCTGGGACGACGACTACCGGCTGGTGCTGGAACGCAAGCTCGGCGACGAGCAGGCCAAGCACCTGTTCACCCGGTACGCCGACGCGTTCCCGGAGGGCTACAAGGACGGGCACACGCCGTACGAGGCGATGAAGGACCTGGCGAAGCTGGAGCTGCTGGAGGAGCCCGGCCAGCTGGAGATGCACCTGTTCCGCAAGCAGTTGGCACCTCGGCCCGGCACCCGGATGCCGGGGGCCGACCTGGCCGAGACGATGGACGTCCGGTTCAAGGTCTACCGGTACGGCGAGCCGATGATGCTCTCCGCCGTGCTCCCGGTGCTGCACTCGCTCGGCGTCCGCGTGGTCGACGAGCACCCGTACGAGGTGGACCGGATCGACGGTCGGGTCTACCTGTACGACTTCGGCCTCAGGCTGCCCGAGGGGCACCACGAGCTGTCCGAGGTACGCCCACACGTGGAGAACGCGTTCGCGGCGGCGTGGCGCGGCGAGGCCGAGGTGGACCGGTTCAACGAGCTGGTGCTGCGCGCCGGGCTGACCTGGCGGCAGGTGGTGGTGCTGCGGGCGTACGCGAAGTACCTGCGGCAGGCCGGCACGGTCTTCTCGCAGGACTACATGGAGCAGACCTTCATCGCGTACCCGAAGCTCGCCACCCTGTTGGTGGAGCTGTTCGAGACCCGGTTCGCGCCAGGCGAGCTGACCGCCGAGCAGCGGCAGCAGCGCAGCGGCGAGCTGGTGGAGACGATCCGAGGCGCGCTGGACGACGTGGCGAGCCTCGACCAGGACCGGATCCTGCGCTCGTACCTCACGCTGATCGAGGCGACGCTGCGGACCAGCTTCTACCAGAAGCCGGTCGGCGGGCGGCCGAAGGCGTACGTGGCGTTCAAGCTCGACCCGCAGGCCATCCCGGACCTGCCGGCGCCCCGGCCGAAGTTCGAGATCTTCGTCTATTCGCCCCGGTTCGAGGGCGTGCACCTGCGGTTCGGGCCGGTGGCCCGGGGCGGGTTGCGCTGGTCCGACCGTCGGGAGGACTTCCGCACCGAGGTGCTGGGCCTGGTCAAGGCGCAGATGGTGAAGAACACCGTGATCGTGCCGGTGGGTGCCAAGGGCGGCTTCGTGCTGAAGCAGAAGCCGGGCGACCGGGACGAGGCGGTCGCCTGCTACCAGGAGTTCGTCGGCGCGATGCTGGACGTCACCGACAACATCGTCAGCGGGCAGATCGTGCCGCCCGAGGACGTGGTCCGGCACGACGGCGACGACCCGTACCTCGTGGTGGCGGCGGACAAGGGGACGGCGACGTTCTCCGACATCGCCAACGAGATCTCCCTGGCGCACAACTTCTGGCTGGGCGACGCGTTCGCCTCCGGCGGTTCCGCCGGCTACGACCACAAGAAGATGGGCATCACCGCCCGGGGGGCGTGGGAGTCGGTCAAGCGGCACTTCCGCGAGCTGGGCCTGGACACCCAGACCCAGGACTTCACAGTCGTCGGCGTCGGCGACATGTCCGGGGACGTCTTCGGCAACGGGATGCTGCTCTCCGAGCACATCCGGCTGGTGGCCGCGTTCGACCACCGGCACATCTTCCTCGACCCCGATCCGGACGCGGCCACCTCGTACGCGGAGCGTCGTCGACTGTTCGACCTGCCCCGCTCGTCGTGGGAGGACTACAACCCCGAGCTGATCTCGGCCGGGGGCGGCATCGTCCCGCGTACCGCGAAGTCGATTCCGATCACGCCGCAGGTCCGGGCGGCGATCGGCCTCGACGACGACGTCACCCAGCTCTCGCCGCAGGAGCTGATGAAGGCGATCGTCACCGCTCCGGTGGACCTGTTCTGGAACGGCGGCATCGGCACGTACGTCAAGGCGTCCACCCAGACCAACGCCGAGGTGGGCGACAAGTCCAACGACGCGATCCGGGTGGACGGGCGCAGCCTGCGCTGCCGGGTGGCGGGCGAGGGCGGCAACCTGGGCTGGACCCAGCTCGGCCGGATCGAGTACGCGTTGACCGGTGGCCGCATCTACACCGACTTCATCGACAACGCGGCCGGCGTGGACACCTCCGACCACGAGGTGAACATCAAGATCCTGCTGAACACGGCGGTGGCCGACGGCGAGTTGACCACTGCCGAGCGGGACGAGCTGCTGGCCGGGATGACCGACGAGGTCGCGGAGCTGGTGCTGCGGGACAACTACGACCAGGCTCGGGCGATCAACAACGCCCAGGCCCAGGCCGCCTCGCTGCTTCCGGTGCACCGCCGGATGATCAACGAGCTGGAGCGGTCGGGCGGGTTGGACCGGGCGCTGGAGGCGTTGCCTCCGGACGAGGAGCTGGCGGTCCGCAGCGAGTCCGGACTGACCGCGCCGGAGTTCGCGGTGCTGCTCGCGTACGTGAAGATCGTCCTGGAACGGGAGATCCTCACCGAGGGGTTGGCCGACGAGGAGTGGACGACCGAGGTCCTGGTCAACTACTTCCCGACGCCGATGCGCGAGCGGTTCGCCGACCGGATGGGCCGGCACCGGCTGCGTCGGGACATCGTCACCACCGTGCTGGTCAACGAGGCGATCAACCGGGGCGGCATCTCGTTCGTCTTCCGGGTCGTCGAGGAGACCGCGGCCAGCGCGGCGGACGTGATCCGGGCGTACGTGGTGGTCAGCGAGGTGTTCGGCCTGCGGAACCTGTGGGACGCGGTGGAGGCGCTGGACAACAAGGTCGCGCCCGAGTTGCAGACCAGTGTCTACCTGGACACCCGCCGGCTGCTCGACCGGGCGGTGCGCTGGCTGGTCACCAACCGGCGCTCGCCGATCGACGTGCCGACCGAGATCTCCCGGCTGCGCGACGGGGTGGCCCGGCTCCTGCCGGGGCTGGAGGAGCTGTTCTACGGCGGCGAGCGGCAGGCCATCGAGGCGCACATCGACTCGATGACCGACCGTGGGCTGCCCCGCGAGCTGGCGGAGCAGGCGACCCGGCTGATGTACAGCTTCGGCCTGCTGGACGTCGTGGAGACCGCGACCCGCAGCGGACGGGACGTCAGCGAGGTGGCCTCGGTCTACTTCGTGCTCTCCGACCTGTTCCGGGTGGACTCGCTGCTGTCGAAGATCTCCCTGCTGCCGCGCGAGGACCGCTGGCAGACCCTCGCGCGGATGGCGCTGCGCTACGACCTGTACGCCGCGCTGGCCGCGCTCACGGCGGAGGTGCTCGACTCCACCCCGGAGGATCAGCCGCCGCACGAGCGGGTGCAGCAGTGGGAGCAGTCGAACGCCACGTCGATCCACCGGGCCCGCCGGGCGATGGGGGAGTTCGACGAGTCGCGGGCGGATCTCGCAGCCCTGTCCGTGCTGCTGCGCCAGATCCGCACCCTGGTGCGGACCTCCGCCGCGGCCTGATTCGGTACGCCGGACGCGGTCCGGCCGATCGGGTAACCCCGACCGGCCGGGCCGCGTCCGTGTTCGTCCGCCTCACGCCGCCAGGGTGGCGAAGACGACCACGTTGTCCTGGTAGCTCTTGGCCGCCTCGTCGAACTGGCCGCCGCAGGTGACCACCCGCAGGCCGGGCCGGTCGTTCGGCCCGTACACCAGCTCGGTGGGGAAGGACGTCTTCGGGTACGCCTTCACCGAGTCGACCCGGAACGTCGCCGGCTGGCCGTCCGCCCGCTGCACCGTGATCGTGTCGCCGGGCACGAGAGAGCCGAGGTCGAAGAACACGGCCGGGCCGAGCTTCGCCGAGTCCACGTGCCCGACGATGACCGCGTTGCCGGTCTCACCGGGGCTCGGGCCCGGTTCGTACCAGCCAGCCTGGTCGGCCTGCTCCAACGGGGGGACCTGCACGGTGCCGTCCGGGTTGGTGCCGAGCGACATGATCGTCGCGTTGACGCCGATGCGGGGGATCTCGATGGTGCTCGGGGCAGCCCGGTTCAGCCCGACGGGAATGTCGCCCTGCGCGGCGTGCTCCCCATCGTCCGGCGCCGTGGCGTCGTTCCCGGTGACCGTCGGCCCGGGGACCTCGGGGCCGGCCTGGGCGAGCGGCTGCGGAGGGCGGGGAGCGGGCCCGGTCTGCAACGAGGCGCCGATCATGCCGGCGCCGATCATGGCCAGGGTGACGACGACGGCCGCGCCGGCGGCGCGCCACGGTCTCCCGTGACGGCCGCCGGCCCGTGTCGCCGTCACGTCAGACGAGGGAACCATCGGTCCGCCGACGACGCATCAGCACGATCCCGCCCAGCGCGGCAGCGCCGAGCAGGCTCGCGCCACCGGTGGCCAGACCACGGTCGGTGCCGGTGCTGACGCCGCCGTCACCGCCGTCGACCCCACCGTGGGGCAGCACGACCAGTTCCCCCTCGCCGCACGAGCCCTTGAGCTCGTAGCGACCCGGCCGGGCGTCCTTGTCGACCTTGGCCTCGCCGTAGTACACGAACTCGCGCTCGTGCTCCCAGCCGTCCTCGCCCTTGCCGTGGTCGCGGCCCTTGTCGGAGCCGTACTCGTCGTCCGAGCCGTATTCGTGGCCCTTGGACTCCCAGCCCTTGTCCGAGCCGTACTCCTCGTCGGAGCCGTACTCGCGGCCCTTGTCGGAGCCGTACTCCTCGTCGGAGCCGTACTCGTGGCCCTTGGACTCCCAGCCCTTGTCGGAGCCGTACTCGTCGTCGGAGCCGTACTCGCGGCCCTTGTCGGAGCCGTACTCGTCGTCGGAGCCGTACTCGTTGCCCTTGGAGTCCCAGTCCTTCTTGTCTTCGTCCTTGGACTCCGAGTCCTTCTTGTCCTTGTCCTTGGAGTCCCAGTCCTTCTTGTCTTCGTCCTTGGACTCCCAGTCCTTCTTGTCGCGGCTGTCGTCCGCGTCCTGGCCGTGCTCCTCGCCCGTCCAGTCCTTGCTGTCCTCGTCGCGGGAGGCGTCGGCGGCAGCGCCGCCGCCCTGGCCACCGGGCTGGGCGTCATCGGCGGACGGCTGCGACTCGTCGTCGCCGTGCTCGTCCTTGCCCTGCTCGTCCTTGCCCTCGTGGTCCTTGCCCTTGTCGTCCTTGCCGTGCTCGTCCTTGCCCTGCTCGTCCTTGCCCTCGTGGTCCTTGCCCTTGTCGTCCTTGCCGTGCTCGTCCTTGCCCTCGTGGTCCTTGCCCTTGTCGTCCTTGCCGTGCTCGTCCTTGCCGTTCTCGTCCTTGCCCTTGTCGTCGTGGTCGTAGGAGTCCTCCTCCTCGCTCCACTCGCCGCGGTCCTCGCCCCGGTCGTCCCGTACCGGCTTGAGCTTGACCTTGCCGGTGACCTTGGACCACACGAACGCGTGCTCCTGCCGATCCGGGCAGATCTCGAGGAGCTTGACCTCGTCGCCGGCCTTCACGACGTGCGGCTTGGCGAAGACCTTGCCGTCGTCGTCGTGGTGCCCGTCAGCGAACGCGATCCCCGGCGCGAACACCAGGAGCGACGCGCCGCCGAGTGCGGCGCCCGCAACGACCTTCCCGAGCATCTTCTTAGCCATGACCTGCGTCACTCCATCCCTGTTGTCCTGAGCTCGGCGACAACCGAGCTAAGACCGACGTTAGACCGTTTCATGACTTATCAAGTGAAAGATTCGTGTTCTCACCTTTACTAATAGTAAGTAGCAAAGGAGTGCTACGGGGCTTTCGCGGCCCGTAGTGCCGTCTCGGGTCCCGCAGGACCTTGCGTACGCACCGCGCTGTTGCCGACCCGCAGTGCTCGACCCGCGGCGGTCATCCCGGTAACGGACGGCAGGTGCTGCTCGCGCTGCTCGGGGGTATCGTCCGAGTCGAGGGCAGGCCGCGCATCGAGCCATTGCCATGGAAGCGCTCCCATGCAAGAATCGGCGCACGCGGTTCGGGGAGCCACACCGCGCAGGCAGGTCGTCGAGGGCATCCGGTTCGCCGGACGACAACCGGCCGCTGAGCGGTCGGTGTCGCGCCGGCCAATCACCACCAACCACCACCGCCCGTCCGGGTCGGGCACCCCCCAATGAATCCCGTGGCGCCGGAGGCCGTCCGTGCAGGACGCCCGCCGGGCCGTCTCGCCGGGCCGTACGCGAGCCCGGTCTCGCCCAAGGAGATCAGTGGCATGAATGTGTGGAGAAGGCTGTCCGGCCCACGCCGGACCCTCGCGCTCGCAGGCGCGGGCGTTCTGGTCGCCGGCGGGCTGGTGACAATCCCGGTCACCGCGGCGCAGGCCGCGACGCAGTGCGACATCGCGTACACGACCAATGACTGGCAGGGCGGCTTCACCGCCAACATCACCATCAAGAACCTCGGCGACCCGGTCAACGGTTGGACGCTCGGCTGGACCTTCCCCAACTCCAGCCAGCGGGTGCAGCAGGGCTGGTCGGCCACCTACACCCAGTCCGGCAGCCAGGTCACCGCCCGGAGCTTGTCCTACAACGGCACCCTCGCCAATGGTGCGTCGACGAACATCGGGTTCAACGGCGCGTGGAGCGGCAGCAACCCGAAGCCGACCTCGTTCACCCTGAACGGTGTGGTCTGCAACGGTGGCACCGGTAACCCGACCACCCCGCCGCCGACCACGGCCCCGCCGACCACGGCCCCGCCGACCACGGCGCCGCCGACCACGGCCCCGCCCACCACGGCCCCGCCGACCACGACTCCGCCGGGCACCAAGGTCGACAACCCGTACGCCGGTGTGCGCGGGTACGTGAACCCGGAGTGGAAGGCCAAGGCGGATGCCGAGCCGGGTGGAAGCCGGGTCTCGAACAACCCCACCGCCGTCTGGCTGGACCGGATCGCCGCCATCAACGGCACTCCGAACAGCAGCTCGAACGGCGCGTTCGGGGTGCGGGAGCACCTGGACGAGGCGCTGCGCCAGGGCGCCGGCTACATCCAGTTCGTGATCTACAACCTGCCCGGCCGGGACTGCTCGGCGCTCGCCTCCAACGGTGAGCTGGGCCCGAACGACCTGCCCCGGTACAAGGCCGAGTACATCGACCCGATCGCCGCGATCCAGAGCGACTCGAAGTACCGGAACCTGCGGATCATCAACGTCATCGAGATCGACTCGCTGCCGAACCTGGTGACCAACACGTCCGGTCAGGCCGGCGGCACGGTCATGTGTGACACGGTCAAGGCCAACGGCGCGTACGTGAACGGCGTCGGCTACGCCCTCGCCAAGCTGGGCGCGATCGGCAACGTCTACAACTACATCGACGCCGGGCACCACGGCTGGCTCGGTTGGGACAGCAACTTCGGCCCGACCGCCGACATCCTGAAGACCGCCGCGGTCGCCTCCGGCAGCACGGTCAACAACGTGCACGGCTTCATCACCAACACCGCGAACTACTCGGCGCTGCAGGAGCCGTACTTCAAGATCACCGACACCGTGAACGGCCAGACGGTGCGGCAGTCCAAGTGGGTCGACTGGAACTTCTACGTCGACGAGCTGTCCTTCGCCCAGGCGTTCCGTACCAAGCTGATCTCGGTCGGCTTCAACTCCAACATCGGCATGCTGATCGACACGTCCCGCAACGGCTGGGGTGGCTCCGCCCGGCCCACCGGACCGGGCGCGACCACCAGCGTGGACACGTACGTCAACGGTGGTCGGATCGACCGCCGGGCCCACGCCGGCAACTGGTGCAACCAGGCCGGTGCCGGTCTCGGTGAGCGGCCCCGGGCGAACCCGGCGACGGGTATCGACGCCTACGTCTGGGTGAAGCCCCCGGGTGAGTCGGACGGCTCCAGCAAGGAGATCCCGAACAACGAGGGCAAGGGCTTCGACCGGATGTGCGACCCGACGTACGGCGGCAACGCCCGCAACGGCAACAGCCCGACCGGCGCCCTGCCGGACGCGCCGATCTCCGGTGCGTGGTTCTCGGCTCAGTTCCAGGAGCTGATGCGCAACGCGTACCCGGCTCTCTGATCGGGTAGCTCACGCGCCAACCCGCCGCCGGCAGTAGGTGAGGCACTGCCGGCGGCAGGTTTCCCGGGGTCCCCGGTCCGACCAGTACGGTCGGGCCGGGGACCCCCCTTTGTCCGCCCCGGTCAGGGCACGATGCGCTCGATCGCCGCGCGGCCCTGCTCGGCCAGGTCGCGACGGGCCTTGTCCAGGTTCTCCGGCGTGAGGTCCTGCCCGCGGGCCATCACCAGGTCCTCCGGCTCCCAGGGCTGCTCGGCCCCGGTCCGGATGTTGTCGCCGCCCGCGCCGGTGCCCGTTCCGGTGGCGCCGGTGCCGGCGGCGTACGGGTCGCCGATCAGGTCGTCGGTGTCCGGAGCGAGGTCCGCCGGCCGGTCGCGGGGCTCGGTGAAGGTCGGCGTGTCACGGTCGGGCCCGCCTCCGGTCCGCAGCTGCGGGACGGTGCTGTCGTCGTCCACCGCAGCGGCCGTTTGCGGGCTCTCCTCCAGCGGTCGGCGGTCGCGATCGGTCATGGTGCTGCCTCCTGTGTCCGACACGTTGCCTGATCCCCCTCGCGTACCCCGTGCGCGAGAGCCCATGCGCGACGCCGGCGCCGTCCGTGTGGACGGCGCCGGCGCGGCGGGCCTGAGGTCAGCTGTCGGGCTGCTGCTCGTTCGGGGTCGGCGCCTCGGCCGGGCGCAGCCACTGCCAGAGCAGCATGAGCAGGCCGAAGGCGAGCATCACGAGCCCGGCCCACAGGTTGATGCGGACACCCTCGGCCTTGTCGATCTCGGCCCGGCTGTCGAAGACGCCGATCAGCGTCACGATGATCCCGTACGCCACGAAGAGGCCACCGATCACCCGACGGATGTCGAACAGTCGGGCGGCGGCGGAGCGGCGCTCCTCGGCCTGCGTCTCGTCGATCAACGGGTCCTGCGCCGGCTGGCCGTCGTTGCTCATCTGCCGACTCCTTTCTAGAAGACCGGGATGTAGAAGAGGGCGGCGAGCGCGACCGCGATCACGCCCAGCAGCACGGGGGAGCGGTACCAGACGGCGTCCCCGGCGAGCACGTCGCCCTTCAGGTCGACGCCGCCCATGCCGTAGACCAGCCCGCGCAGCTCCTCGTCGCGCTTGGGTGCGGTGAGCGGGGTGAGGATCGCGGCGACCACCGCCACGGTGACGAACGCGATGCCGGCGCCCCAGAAGCTCTCCTCCAGGTCGGAGTTGAAGTCGATCACGCCGCCCTTGTAGAGCAGGTAGGTCGCCAGCGACGCCAGCGTGCCGAGCAGCAGCGACCAGAAACCGGCCAGCGCGCTCATCCGCTTCCAGAACATGCCGATGATGAACGTGGCGAACAGCGGCGCGTTGAACAGCGAGAAGAGCGCCTGGATGTAGTTCATGATGTTGCTGAACCCGGACGCGATGAACGCCGTCCCGATGCCGATCACCACGGCGGCGACCGTCGCCCACCGACCGATGCGCAGGTAGTACTCGTCGGACCGGCCGCGGCGGACGTACGCCTGCCAGATGTCGTAGGTGAAGACGGTGTTGAAGCCGCTCACGTTGGCCGCCATGCCGGCCATGAACGACGCGAGCAGGCCGGTGACCGCCACCCCGAGCACGCCGTTGGGCAGCAGGTCCCGCATGAGCAGCGGAATGGCGTTGTTGTACTGCAGGTCGCCCTTCTCCGCGCCGAGCCCCTTCACCGTCACGAGGGCGACGAGGCCGGGGATGATCGTGACCAGGGGGATGAACAGCTTCGGGTACGCGGCGATGATCGGCGTACGCCGGGCGGCGCTCATGTTCTTCGCCGACAGCGCGCGCTGCACCTCGGCGAAGTTCGTCGTCCAGTAGCCGAACGAGAGCACGAAGCCGAGGCCGAACACGATGCCGATCCACTGCGCGCCGAGCGGGTTGTCGGTGCTGGCGGTGTCCTGCCAGGCGTGCAGACCCGCCTCGCCGAGCTTGGAGTCGCGGACCGCGTCCATCAGCCCGCCCACGCCGCCGACCTTGACCAGACCGATCACGGTGACCGGGATGAGGCCGGCCAGGATGACGAAGAACTGGAGCACCTCGTTGTAGATCGCCCCGGACAGGCCACCGATGGTGATGTACGCCAGCACGATCGCCGCGCCCACCACGATCGCGGTCCAGAGCGGCCAGCCGAGCAGCGCCTGCATGACCAGGGCCAGCGCGTAGAGGTTCACGCCGGCGATCAGCACCTGGGCGACGGCGAAGCTGAGCGCGTTCAGCAGGTGGGTCGGTCGGTTGAAGCGCAGCCGCAGGTACTCGGGCACGCTGCGGACCTTGGACCCGTAGTAGAAGGGCATCATCACGATGCCCAGAAAGACCATCGCCGGCACCGCGCCGATCCAGTAGTAGTGGACCGTCATGACGCCGTACTGGGCGCCGTTCGCCGCCATGCCGATGATCTCCAGCGCACCCAGGTTCGCGGAGACGAACGCGAGGCCGGTCACCCAGGCCGGCAGGGAGCGGCCGGAGAGGAAGAAGTCGACGCTGGTCCGGATCGCCCGCCGGGCGGCGAAGCCCACCCCGAGGACGGTGACGAAGTACAGCGCAAGGATCAGGTAGTCCAGCCCGTTCATATTGAGCCGCAGACCGCCGCCGTCCATCCCGTCACCCCTCGTCCCGACGTTGACACCGGATTCGATGCGCGCGCCCTATTACCCGCTCCGCGAGGTTTCATGCCTGCACGTCCGCTCCGCTGCGTTCGCGCCCGCTCGGGCGGCTTGGCCTTCGGCGTGCGACTGGCCGGTCTCGAGCACTCAGCCGCCACCCCTCAGGGACGCCGAGGGGCGCCCCGGCCGGCAGGCCGGAGCGCCCCGTCGATCGATACGCCTCAGCGACCCAGTACGCGGTCCAGGAAGTCCCGGTAGTTGCGGACGGCCATCCGCAGCTGCTCGGTGTCCGCCGAGCCGGCGTCCTGCCACCCGCCCAGGGTGTTCTTCTGCGCGGCCAGTGCCGAGGCGAGAGCCTGGATGGCCTCCTCCACGAGGGCTTGCGCCTCACCGGCCGCGGCGTGCGGATCGTCGACGAAACGCAGCTGCACGTCCCGCCAGCGGTCCCGGAATCCCTGTGCGGTGTCCCCGTCGAGGAGCGTGGCCGGTTCGGCGGCGACTGTCGAACCGGCGGGCCGCGACGTCCCGGCGGATTCCAGGGAGGCGCCGGCCGCCCCGGTGGTGACCGGTTCGGCGTCGGCGTCCGGGTCGACCATCTCCGGAGACGCGCTGCCATAGCCGGCCGCGCCCGCGGTCGCCGCGTCGGGATCGCCGGCCCAGTCGGTCAGGTCGCCGCGCCGCTCGGGCGCACCGTCCGTGCTGTCCGCGGCGACGACGGTGCCCGCGGAGGTCTCGGTGTCCGCGCGCCGGCCGTCGCCGTTCAGGTCGGCGTCCTCGTCGGTCGCCGGTGCGGCGTCCCGGTCGGTCTCCGGAACGCCGTCACGGCGGTGCAGTTCGGCGGTGGGGTCGGCGCGCAGACCCTCCCGCTCGCCGTCCTCGGCGCCGTCGCCCGGCTGGGCGGTCCGCTCGGCCCGCGGATCCGGCTGGTCCTGCGGGTTCGGGCTCGCCAGTGCGGACGCCGCCACCGCGTCGGCCACCGTGGTGGCGCCGAAGGCGGTCGGGAGCGGCCCCGGCTCGTGGAAGCCACCCTCGTCGTCGGGCCGGTTCCGGCGGTCGGTGTCGTCGGCCCGGTCGTCGTCGGCCCACTCGTCGTCGGTCCGGTCGTCGTCGGCCCGGTCCTGGAACGCTCCCGGGTCGGTGCCGTTGGCCCGCTCGTGGTCGGTGGCCGGGTCGTGGTCAGTGGCCCGCTCGTCGTCGGTGGTCGGATCGTCGAAGGTGCCCCGGTCGTCCAGGGCGTCCTCGGGTACGTCCGAGCGGGCGGCCCGGTCGGCGGTCGGCGGCACCGGCACCGGTGCGGACCGGACAGCCTCCGGATGGTCGTTGCTCACCTGCTGCTCTTCGTGGCGCATCGGTGGCCTCCTCAGCGGCTCGTGGCGTCGTGCGGAGTGTCCGGGTGGGAACCCTGTTCGGTCGTGCGCTGACCGACCGGCTCCTCGCCGAGCAGGTCGGCGAAGAGAGCCCGGTAGTGCACGACCGCCTGGCGCAGCTCCTCGGTGCTCGCCTCGCCCCGGGAGTTGCGGAGGTGGATCTCGTGCGCGTCCCGGTAGTTGGTCAGCGTGCGGGCGTGCTCGACGGAGAGGTGGGCGATCTGGTCGGAGAAGTCCCCGGTCGGATAGCCCTGCTCCTCGATGAGCCGGGTGACCAGTTCGTCCGCGTCCCCCACGGTCTCGCCCGGCGAGTCGATGAAGCGGATCTGGAGCTCTTCCCAGGCGGCGGCGTAACGGGCCCGCGACTCCGGGCTGAGCGGGGTGAGCGTGAGCTCGGCGTGCCGGCGTTCCCGGTCGCGCAGCTCGCGCTCCGCGGCGGACCGGCTGTCCTGCTCCTGCACCACCCGGTCGTACTCCGGCCCGAACCGGCTGCGCAGCGCGCGGCGACGGCCGATCGTCCGGACGGCCACGGCGAGCGCCGCGACGATCACCAGCACGACGAGCACGATGACGATTATCTGCGTGGGCGACATGGGCTCCTCCTTCGTCACCTGGTATTCCCTCCGCGTACTGATCGCCAATCCCGATCCGAGGCACTTTCCTCACCGGTCCTGGTCGGGTGTCGCCACAATTCGAGGCAAAAATTTGACTCATTCCAGATAACGCGCTTGGGTGGGTGGTGTCCGCCGTACGCCCCGCGAGCGACCCGGCCCGGCCACCCCGGGACCGGTCAGGCCCGCCGCACCACGCATCCGGAGGAGACCGATGAGCGACCCGCAGGCCGACAGGCCGACCCTCACCACCCGCCAGGGTCACCCCGTGCACAACAACCAGCAGCAACGGACGGTCGGCTCACGCGGGCCAGCCACGCTGGAGAACTACCACTTCCTGGAGAAGATCAGCCACTTCGACCGGGAGCGCATCCCGGAGCGGGTGGTGCACGCGCGCGGCTTCGTCGCGCACGGTGAGTTCGAGGCGTACGGGACGATCGGCGACGTGCCGGCGGCCACGTACACCCGGGCCAAACTGTTCCAGACCAGGGGCGCGAAGACCCCGGTCACCATCCGCTTCTCCACCGTCATCGGTGGCCGGGACTCCTCCGAGGCCGCCCGCGACCCGCGCGGCTTCGCGGTCAAGTTCCGCACCCAGGACGGCAACTGGGACCTGGTCGGCAACAACCTCCAGGTCTTCTTCATCCGCGACGCGATCAAGTTCCCCGACGTGATCCACTCGCTGAAGCCCGACCCGGTGACCTTCCGCCAGGAGCCGAACCGCATCTTCGACTTCATGTCCAATACACCCGAGTCGATGCACATGCTGACCTGGCTCTTCTCCCCGTACGGCATCCCGCGGAACTACCGCACCATGCGCGGGTCCGGCGTGAACACCTACCGTTTCGTGAACGCCCAGGGCGAGGGCGTGCTGGTCAAGTTCCACTGGCTGACCCAGCAGGGCGAGCACAACCTGACCCAGGCCGAGGCGGATGCGATTCAGGCCACCGAACTGGGCCACGCCTCGAAGGACCTGTACGAGGCGATCGAGCGCGGTGAGTACCCGCAGTGGGAGCTCAACGTGCAGATCATGAGCGACGACGAGCATCCCGAGCTGGACTTCGACCCGCTCGACGACACCAAGATCTGGCCGGAGGAGCAGTTCCCCTACCTGCCGGTCGGCATGATGACGCTCAACCGCAACATCACCGACCACCACAACGAGAACGAGCAGATCGCCTTCGGCACCGGCGTGCTGGTCGACGGGATCGACTTCTCCGACGACAAGATGCTCGTCGGGCGGACCTTCTCCTACTCGGACACCCAGCGCTACCGGGTCGGCCCGAACTATCTCCAACTCCCGGTGAACCGGCCGCGCGAGGACGTCCAGGTCAGCACCAACCAGGGCGGCGGCCAGATGTCGTACGGGGTGGACAACCGCGGTGGCAACCCGCACATCAACTTCGAGCCGTCCTCGGTGGCCGGTCTCCAGGAGGCCGACGAGTCCTACCGGGAGTACCGGCCCTTCGTCTCCGGGCACGTCATGAAGGCCCCGATCGAGCGGCAGGACAACTACGCGCAGGCCGGCCGGCGCTTCCGCGAGATGACGGACGCCGAGCGCGACGACCTGGTGCACAACCTGACCACGCTGCTGGCCCAGTGTGACAAGCACATCCAGGAGAAGATGGTCTGGCACTTCAGCCAGTGCGACGCGAGCTACGGCCGCCGCGTCGCCGAAGGGCTCGGCATCGCCGACCACGTCTGATCCGTACCGCGCCGGCACGAGCGCCCCACCGGTCACCGGTGGGGCGCTCGTCGTGCCGGGGCGCAGGCGCATTCCGCAGCGTCGATGTCGGCGCGACAGGCGGTAGTGCAACCGGGCGCGATTACGTATCCTGCCCAAGGCGCCCGCGCCGGTGCCCGGCCTGACGGCCGGGTGCGCGACCGGCGAGCGCGTTGCCCGGCGGTGCCGGCGCCCCTCCTGCCACCCCTGTACGGGCGAGGTCTGATGAGAACCCGCGACTGGCCGATCCGCTCGAAGCTGACCGCGTTGGTCGTCGCCCCGGTGACCGCGCTCCTCGCGCTGTGGATCTTCGCGACGACGTTGACGTTCGGCCCCGCCCTGAACCTGCTCTCCGCGCGCACTTTGCTGTACGACCTGGGCCGCCCCGGCGAGGTGGTCGTCACCGAGCTGCAACGCGAGCGTCGACTGTCGGTGGTGCAGCTCGCCGGCACCACCGAGCTGCCCGCCCTGGCCGAGCAGCGCCAGCGTACGGATCGGGCGGTCGCCGAGCTGCGTCGCCGGGTCGACGGGGAGGAGTTGCGCGACGCCGCCGACGAGTTGTTGGAGGACCGGGTCGACCGGCTGGTCACCGCCCTGGCGGCGTTGCCGACCGGACGGGACTTCATCGACGACGGCATGATGGACCGCGCCGGGGCCCTCGGCCTCTACAGCGGCATGGTCTCGGCAGCCTTCCAGGCGTTCTCCGCGATGGCGAATCTGAACGATCCGGCCATCAATCGACAGGCGCTGGCCCTCACCACGCTGGGCCGTTCCCGGGAGCTGCTCGGCCAGACCGACGCCATGCTGGCCGGTGTGCTGACCGCCGGGAAGTTCGCCGAGGGGGAGCACGCCCTGCTCGTGCAGGCCATCGGCAACCAGCGGTGGCTCACTGAGAGCGCGGTGGCCGACCTGCCCGAGGCCGGGCGCACCGCGTACCAGCGACTGACCGAGAGCCCGGCGTTCACCAGCCTGCGCGCGATGCAGGACGCGTTGATCGGGGCCAACGGGTCCGGTCGGCCACCGGTGGACGCGGCGTCGTGGCAGACCAGCCACGACGAGGTACAGCAGCAGTTGCGCGACTTCGAGCTGGCCGAGGCCGACGGGCTCACCGACCGTTCGGTGCCGATGGCCGTCGGGATCCTGGTCCGGCTGGCCGCCGCCGGTGTGCTCGGGCTCGCCGCCGTGGTGGTCTCGGTGCTGGTGGCGCTGCGGGTCGGCCGCACGTTGGTCCGGCGACTCAGCGGGGTCCGTACCGCCGCCCTGGAGCTGGCCGAGCACCGGCTGCCGGACGTGGTGACCCGACTGCGCCGCGGCGAGCAGGTCGACGTCGCCCGGGAGGCGCCACCCCTGGAGTACGGCAACGACGAGATCGGCGAGGTCGGGCGGGCCTTCACCGAGGTGCAGCGCACCGCCGTCCAGGCCGCCGTGGACGAGGTCACCCTGCGCCGAGGGCTCAACGAGGTGTTCCTCAACATCGCCCGGCGCAGCCAGGGCCTGGTGCACCGGCAGCTGCACCTGCTGGACCGGATGGAGCGTCGCGCCGAGGACCCGGACGAGCTGGCCCAACTGTTCCAGGTGGACCACCTGGCCACCCGGCTCCGCCGGCACGCCGAGGACCTGGTCATTCTCGCCGGTTCCGCGCCGGGCCGAGGGTGGCGCAACCCGGTTGCGATGGTCGACCTGGTGCGTGGGGCGATCAGCGAGGTCGAGGCGTACGACCGGGTGGACATCACCAGCGTGCAGCCCGTCGGCGTGCTGGGTCGGGCGGTCGGCGACATCATCCACCTGCTCGCCGAGCTGGTCGAGAACGCCACCGCCTTCTCCCCGCCGGACACCCGGGTGACCATCAGCGGGGAGCAGGTCGCCAACGGGTACGTCCTGGAGGTCACCGACCAGGGGCTGGGAATGTCTGCCGCCGCGCTGGAGAGCGCCAACACCCGGCTGGCCAGCTCACCCGAGTTCGACCCGGCGCAGAGTGCCCGACTCGGCCTGTTCGTGGTGGCCCGGCTGGCGGCCCGGCACGCCGTCCGCGTACGGCTGCGGCCCTCCGAGGCGGGCGGCGTCACCGCCGTGGTGCTGGTCCCCACCGACCTGGTCACCACCGAGCCGCCGGCCGGCCCCGACCCCGCCACGCTGGCCGCCACCGCGGGCGACCGGCGCCTGGCCCGACCTGTGCGCCGAGGCGCGGTGCCCCGGCCCCGCGCCGGCCGTAGCAGCCCAGCCGTGGCCGCGACCGCCACCGATGACCTGCCCACTCTCGCCCTACCCACGGGCCCGACGCCCGACCGCCCGTCCGCCGACGGACCGGGCGCCGGTGGGGCGGGCACGGACGCGCCGGGCGCCAACGGCGAGTCGTCCTCCGACGGGACGACTGACGACCTGGAGGGGCTGCCCCGCCGGGTGCGACGGCGTACCCCCACCGCCCTGCCCCGGTCCACCGTCACCGACGCGCCGACGCCACGTTCGCCGGAGGAGGTACGCCGGGTGATGGCGGCTCTCCAGGCCGGCACCGCACGCGGCCGGGCCACCGTCGTCGCCCCGGGCTCGGCCGCTCGGCGCGGTGCGCCCGGCACGACCGCTCCGGCGAACCGCGCGGGCACGACTCCGGCTGTGGCAGGCCCAGCTGTGGCAGGCCCGGCTGTGGCAGGCCCGGCTCCGGCGCCTCCGACGGCCTCCGAACCTCCGACCGCGACTGAGAGGGACGCCTAGTGCGGCAAACGACGAAGCAGAGCGCCAGCCTCGACTGGTTGCTCGACGAGTTGGTGCAACGGGTACCGGCCGCCCGGGAGGCGGTGGTGCTCTCCGCCGACGGGCTGCTGCTCGGCGCCTCGGCCGAGCTGGAGCGCTCCGACGCCGAGCACCTCTGCGCGCTCGCCGCCGGCTTCTCCAGCCTGGCCCGGGGCGCGAGCCGGCACGTGGACGGCGGTCCGGTCCGGCAGACGGTGGTGGAGATGGAGTCGGCGTACCTCTTCGTCACCGCCGCCGGGCAGGGTGCCTGCCTGGCCGTGGTGAGCGACGCCGACGCGGACATCGGCCTGGTCGCGTACGAGATGGCGATGCTGGTCATTCGCGTGGGGGAGAACCTCACCGCCGCCGCCCGACCGGTGACGGATGCCGGTGATGCGGGCTGAGCCGCCCGGCCCCCAGCACGAGTGGCTGGACGGCGACGCGGGCCCGGTGGTCCGCCCGTACACGCTCACCGGCGGCCGGGTGCGCTCGGCCGCCGACGGGTTCGACCTGGTCGCGTTCGTGCTGGCCGGCTCGGACCTCGACCTGGCGGCTCACCCGCAGCTGCCGCCGGAGCACCGGCGGCTGGTCACGTTGGCAGGTCGCCCGGTGTCGGTGGCCGAGCTGGCGGCCGAGCTGGACCTCGCGGTCGGCGTGATCCGGGTGCTGCTCGGTGACCTCCTCGCTCAGGGGCTGGTCGCGGTGCACGAGCCGCCGGCCGGCAGCGACCTTCCCGACGACGACATCCTCAAGGCGGTGGTCAGTGGACTCCGTGCGCTATGACCAGGCGGGCACCTCGGTCACCGTCCCGCTGGCACTGAAGATCCTCATCGCCGGGGGCTTCGGTGCCGGCAAGACGACGCTGGTGAGCGCGTTGAGCGAGGTTCGACCGTTGCAGACCGAGGAGGTGCTGACCGACGCCGGCGTGGGCACCGACGACATCTCCGGGGTGGAGGGCAAGTCGACCACCACGGTGGCGATGGACTTCGGCCGGATCACCATCAACGACGACCTTCAGGTGTACCTGTTCGGCACCCCCGGCCAGGACCGGTTCTGGTTCCTCTGGGACGAGTTGGCCTTCGGCGCCCTCGGCGCGGTGGTGCTCGCCGACACGCGGCGGCTGGCCGACTGCTTCCCCTCGATCGACTACTTCGAGCAGCGTGGCATCCCGTTCGTGGTGGGCGTGAACTGCTTCGAGGACACCCGTCGGTTCGAGCTGGAGACCGTACGCCGGGCGCTCGACCTGGATCCGGACGTGCCGATGGTGCTCTGCGACGCCCGGGACCGGCAGTCCGGCAAGCTGGTGTTGATCTCCCTGGTCGAGCACGTGGCCCGGCAGCGCGGTGAGCCGGTGCCGGCCGCCTGACCCGGCCCCGCCGCGGGCGGGCGGCCTGGCGTCGGCCCGCCGACGCGGGATCGGCGGGCCGATCCGGTCCTCGGAAAGCCGGTTAGCGGGTCGGCTTCGCGGGCAGCTCTGGTTGGATCTACTCCAGGATGCCGGCAAAGGGGTGCAGCGTGACTGGTCAGGGCGAGATCGTCCACATCGGGGGTTACACCGCGCAGAGCGGAGGGCGGGGAAGCGGCATCGTCGCCGCCCACCGGGACCCGGCCACCGGGGCGCTGACCCCCCTCGGCACGGTGGCGGTCACGCCGTCACCGTCGTTCCTCGTGCGGCACCCCACCCGTCCGGTGCTCTACGCGGTGAACGAGCTGACCGACGGGGAGGTCAGCGCCTGGCAGGTCGGGCCGGACGGCGCGCTGGACGCGCTCGGCAGTCGGTCGACCGGCGGCGCCGAGCCCTGTCACCTGGCGGTGCTGCCCGACGGTGACCACCTGGTGGCGGCCAACTACGGCGGCGGCAGCGTCGCGGTCTTCCCACTCGACGCCCAGGGCGTGCCCGGCGAGCGCACCGATCTGGTGGTGCACGAGGGGCACGGCCCCGACCCGGAACGCCAGGACCGGGCGCACGCCCACATGGTCTCCCCGGGCCGGGGCCGGGAGCCGCTGCTCGCGGTGGACCTCGGCACCGACTCGGTCTACCGGTACGACCTGGACGGCGCGAGCGGGCGGCTGGTGCCGCGCGGTCCGCGGATGCGGACGGCGCCCGGCACCGGGCCCCGGCACCTGGCCCGCCATCCCGACGGCCGGCGCTGCTATCTGGTCGGCGAGCTGGACGCCTCGGTCACCGCGTACGAGGTGACCGACGAGGGGGCACTGCACCAGCGTGGCCGGGTCGAGGCGAGTGAGCGAGCGGGCCACGTCCAGCCGTCGGAGGTCGCGGTCGACCCGGACGGCCGTTTCCTCTACGTCGCCAACCGCGGGGTCGGCACCATCGCTGTCTTCGACCTGGCCGGTGAGCTGCCCGATCTGGTGGCCGAAGTGGACACCGGCGGTGAGTGGCCGCGACACTTCGCCCTCATCGGGGAGCACCTGTACGTGGCCGACGAGCGGGCGGACATGGTGCGGGCCTTCCGGCGGGACGCGAGCACCGGCATCCCGGCCCCGGTCGGCGAGCCCGTCCCGGTGGCGAGCCCGACCTGCGTGCTGCCGTGAGTCGGTCGGCGGCGGGACCGGACGTGAGAGGGAAACCGGTTTGGCAACGCCGTGGGGCCGCCTCGTCACACTCTGTTGCTAATTGGTGATCAACTGTTTCTCCTGCGTAACTTTAGTCCGAACGGATGTGGCAGAGACGGCACCTAATACGCAAGATGGTCAGCGTGTCAGCAGGCCGCCATCGCATGCGTACAAAACTTCATCTAGCAGCCGCCGCCGCGACGGCGACGGTTCTCGTCGTCACCACCGGCGTCTGGTTCGGCTATAAGGAGCTGATCCAGCCCAGCTGTTCGGGAGAGATCCGACTCGCCGTGGCGGTCGCCTCCGAGCTGGCGCCCGCCGTGGACGCCGCCGCGTCCCAGTGGGTCAAGGACGGCGCCGCGGTCGGCCCCACCTGCATCCGGGTGGACGTCTCGGCGTCCGACCCGGTCGATGTGGCCGCCGTGGTGGCCGCGAAGCACGGTGCCGTGCTGGCCGGCGTCGGCCAGGCCAGCGGCACGGCGGTCACTCCGGACGTCTGGGTGCCGGACTCCTCGACCTGGCTGCTGCGACTGAAGAAGGACGCCACCGCGTTCGCGCCGACCAACGGCGCCTCCATCGCGCGCAGCCCCGTCGTCGTGGCGATGCCCGAGCCGGTGGCCACGCGGCTGGGCTGGCCCAACGCCAAGTTCACCTGGGCCGATCTGCTCAAGCAGGTCAACAGCAGCAAGCCGCTGCGTACCGGCATCGTCGAGCCGACCCGGGACGCGGCCGGCCTGTCCGGCCTGCTCTCGCTGACCACGGCCGCCAGCGGTGCCGGCGGGGACGCCCAGCGCAACACCGTCGGCGCGCTGCGGGCGCTGGCCACGGGTCGCTCCTCGCTCCGCAACGACCTGCTGGCCCGCTTCCCGACCGCCACGGACCCGACGTCCATCGCGAGCGCGCTCGGTGCGGCGGCGCTCTCCGAAGAAGACGTGATCGCCTACAACAGCAAGAAGCCCCCGGTGCCGCTCGCCGCGCTCTACATGGAGCCGGCCCCGATGCCGCTGGACTACCCGTACGCGGTGCTGCCCGGCATCGAGCCGACCAAGGCGGCGGCGGCAAAGGTGCTGTTCGAGCTGCTCACCGCCCCGAAGTTCCGCGACCGGCTGGCGGCGCAGTCGCTGCGCGGTCCGGACGGCAACTGGGGTGCCGGCTTCAACGCGCCGCAGGGCGCCCCGAGCCCGGCCGGCGGCGCGTCGACCGCCCCGGCGGCCGGCGGCACCGCGGCGGGCGGCCTGGACCCGGCCGCGATACAGCGTGTCGTCTCCAGCTGGTCGATCGCCACCCAGTCGGGTCGGATGCTCGCCGTCATCGACGTCTCCGGCTCGATGAAGGACCTGGTGCCCAGCGCAAACAACCGCAGCCGGGAGGAGGTCACCGTGGACGCGGCCCGCCGCGGCCTGGGACTCTTCGACGACTCCTGGTCCATCGGCCTGTGGACCTTCTCCACCAAGCTGGTCGGCAACCGGGACTACCGGCAACTGGTCCCGATCGGGCCGCTCTCCGGCCAGCGGGCGCAGTTGGAGGGGGCACTCGCCACCATCAAGCCGTCCAGCGGTGACACCGGCCTCTACGACACCATGCTGGCCGCGTACCAGGCGGTGCAGGAGGACTGGCAGCCCGGCCGGGTCAACTCCATCGTGCTGTTCACCGACGGCAAGAACGAGGACGACAACGGCCTCAGCCAGGGGCAACTGCTCGCCAAGCTCAAGCAGGTCGCGGACCCGGAGCGGCCCGTGCAGGTCATCATGATCGGTATCGGCGAGGGCGTCAGCAAGACCGAGTTGGAGTCGATCACCAAGGTGACCGGCGGCGACGTCTTCGTCACCAAGGACCCGAACGAGATCGGCAGCATCTTCCTCACCGCCATCGCGCGCCGCCCCCCGGCGCCGCGCTGACCGGCCGCACAGCAGGAGAAACCCGCCGTACCGCGTCAGCGGTACGGCGGGTTCCTTTTATGGCCGCAGGGTTGAAGAAAAGTGACGGCAATACGTCGGAAGCAATCGGCAGCCATAGTTATCAAGGCAGGATGTCGACGTGTCCCGGCATCGTCCGTCCGCCTCCGGTCCGACTCGTCGGCCGGGGCCGTCCTGAGCAGAGTGGGAGGGCCGGTGACCGCGGCGACACTGTTGACCCCCGCCAGCACCTCGGCGACGCCGGAGGGCCCGCCGAGCGGGCTGGTGGCCCGCGCCGACGAACGGTCCTACGTCCGGGTCCTGGTCGTGCTGGACACCACAATCCTCATCATCGCGCTGCTCGTCGGGTACGTCGGCCGGTTCGGGGACGAGGAGCCGGTCGGCTCCAAGATCCCGTACGTGCTGGTGGCGCCGGGGTTGGTCCTGGCCTGGCTGATCTCCCTCAAGGCGCTCGGTTGCTACGACGACCGGGTCGTCGGCTACGGGGCGGACGAGTACCGGCGGGTCAGCTCGGCGAGCCTGCGGTTGGCCGGCGCGATCGCGATCGCCGGCTACATCGCCGACGTCGGCGTCTCCCGTGGTTTCCTCGGCATCTCGTTCGCGGTCGGCACGGTCGGGCTGGAGGTGACCCGGTTCGTCGCGCGCAAACGCCTGCACCGGGCCCGCTCGAAGGGCACCGGCTGGTCCCGCAAGGTGCTCGTGGTCGGCGACACCGCACACGTCCTGGAGTTGGTGCACACCCTGCGCCGGGAGCCGTACGCCGGCTATCAGGTGGTCGGCGCGTGCATCCCCGACGCGCTGCTCGCGCCGGTGGCCCAGCGGCTCGGTGACGTGCCGGTGGTGGGATCGTTCCGGGGCATCCCGGAGGCCGCCACCGCGATCGGCGCGGACACGGTCGCGGTGACCGCCTCCGGTGAGCTGACGGCGGCCCGACTGCGTCGGCTCGGCTGGCAGCTGGAGGGGACCGGCGTCGACCTCGTCGTGGCGCCCGCGCTGACCGATGTGGCCGGCCCACGGATCCACACCCGTCCGGTCGCCGGGCTGCCCCTGATCCACGTCGAGGCGCCCGAGTTCCGTGGTGCGCGCAAGCTGGTCAAGGGGTTCGTCGACCGGTCGGCGTCGTCGCTGGCGTTGGCGCTGCTGCTGCCGCTGATCGCGGTCATCGCGTTGGCCATCAAACTGGACAGCCGGGGGCCGGTGCTCTTCCGGCAGGTCCGGGTGGGTCGGGGCGGCCAGGAGTTCGGCGTGTTCAAGTTCCGGACGATGGTGGTCAACGCCGACGCGCTGCTCACCGAGCTGGCGACCCGCAACGAGACCGACGGCCTGATGTTCAAGATGCGCGACGACCCTCGGGTGACCCGGGTCGGCCGGCTGCTGCGCAAGTGGTCGCTGGACGAGCTGCCGCAGCTGGTCAACGTGCTGCTGGGCCAGATGAGCCTGGTCGGGCCGCGTCCGCCGCTGCCCTCGGAGGTGGCCCGCTACGACGGTGACGTGGCCCGGCGGCTGCTGGTGAAGCCCGGCATGACCGGGCTGTGGCAGGTCAGCGGTCGATCCGACCTGAGTTGGGAGGACGGCATCCGACTCGATCTCTACTACGTGGAGAACTGGTCGCTCGCCGCCGACCTCACCATCCTCTGGAAGACCGCCGGCGCGGTGCTGAACAGCCGCGGCGCGTACTGACCGCCGCCGCTCACGCCTGCGGGCCGGTCCAGTCCAGGCAGACCACCACGGCATCGTCGACGAGGTCGCCGGCCACGAACGCGCGCAGGTCACCGATCAGCGACCGCACGGCGTCCAGTGGCTCCATCGGGCCCGTCCGGCGCAGGAACCGGTCCAGTGCCGTCTCGCCGTAGCGCACGTTCTTCCCGGTGGCCTCCACCACGCCGTCGCTGACCACGAAGAGCCGGTCGCCGCGTTCCAGCGTGAACGTCTGCTCGTGGTAGTCGGTCGCCTCGAACATGCCGAGCGGGAACTGCGCCTCCAGCGGTTGCTCGGTGACCTCTCCGCCCCGCAGCAGGACGAGGCGTGGCGAGCCGGCGTCCACCACGCTCATCGTCCCGGAGCGCAGGTCCAGCTCCATCAACAGCACGGAGAGGTGCCGCTTGCCCCGGTACTCGTCGTAGATGGCCTGGTCGGCGAGGGCGGCCTGATCACCCAGACTGAGGCCGGCCCGGCGGGCGTTGCGCAGCGCGTGGGTGGCCAGCGACGTGAGCAGGGACGCCGCGACACCCTCACCGGTCCCGTTGACCGTGGAGAGCCAGAGACGCTGCCCGTCGTCGGCCCAGTCGAAGCTGTCGCCCCGCACGGCGTACGCCGGCTCCAGCTGCCCGGCCAGGCTGAACGAGGGTCGGATCCGGCTGCGGCCGGGGAGCAGGTCCCACTGCATCTCGGCGGCCAGGGTGAGCCGCTGGCTGCGCCGCGCGACGCGGTAGACGTCGGTGCCGGCGGAGACGGCCGCCAGCTCGTGCGCGAGCGCGGTGGCGACGTCGGCCAGCTCGCCGAGCACTGCCGGGTCGTCGGCCACCGGCGCGAGACGCAGGACGCCCCGCCGTTCGCCGCGCATGCTGACCGGCACCCAGGCGGTGCCGTCGACCAGCAGGGGCACCTGGTGGTCGAAGGCCCGCCAGGCGGGGTGTCCGGCGTCCCGGATGGAGTCACCCTCGGTGAGTGGCAACAGCTCCGAGAGGCGGTAGTCGACCTGGTACAGCTCCGCTTCGGTGATCCCGTACGCCTCTTTGAAGATCTTCCCGATGCTGCCCACGAGAAGGTCGGCGGGTGTCTCGTTCAGGGTACGACGTGCCCGATTGACCGGTTTACTCATCAGGCCTCCTTGATCAAAGCTCGACTACCAGTGGCTTCGGAGTAGTCTCGGGCCGCCATGGCCGAAGAACACGGTCCACCGGACCCTGCGACGAGTATGGCTGCCGCGTTGGACGCGGCGGCGGGAGCCCTGCTGGGCGTATGGGATTCCGCCCGCGAGGCGACCGCCAGCCGGGTCTCCGGAGCCCAACTACGGGCTGTGATGGTGGTCGAGCAGCACGACGGGATCAACCTACGCCGGCTCGCCACCCGCCTGGACATGTTGCTCAGTTCCGCCAGCCGACTCTGCGACCGGTTGGTCGCGGCCGGCATGCTGGAGCGCGAGCCGGGTCGCTTCGACCGGCGGGAGATCTCCCTGCACCTCACCCCGGAGGCCCGTCGACTCCTCGCGGAGCTGCGCGCCGACCGGCAGAAGCGAATTGCCACAGTGCTGGCGGCGATGACTCCGGCGGGCCGTACCGCCCTGGTGAGCGGGATGCGGGAGTTCGACGAGGCCGCCCGCCGGCAGCAGGCGCGAAGCGGCTCGGCGCCGGATGACGGGGACCGGCCGCCTGGGCGAGACGACTGGCCGGACGACGCGGACCCGCGGGATCCGGACCGGCCCACCGGGCCGGCGGGGGACTCGTCGGAGCGCCCGGAGCGGTCGACCCGAACGGTGTGGCAGACCGGCCCCGAGCGGGCGGTGGGCACGCCGCGCGAATGGCCCACCGGTGAGCCGCCGGTGGCCCGGACCGCCTGACTCAGGCCGGCGCCGACGCGCACACCGCCAGCACGGCGATGTCGTCGTGAGCCTGCCCGCCCAGCCACTCGTCCACCACGTGGAGCAGCCTGTCGACCAGCGTGGCCGGAGGCAGCCCGGCCGCTGCGGCCAGTGCGGCGCGCAGCCGGTGCGCGCCGAACTTCTCGGCGTGGACCGGGCCGCCGTTCGCCTCGGTCACCCCGTCGGTGTACGCGAGGAGCAGGTCGCCCGGGTCGAGGTGCACCTGCGCCTCGGCGAACCGGGCGTCGGCCAGTGCGCCGACCGGCATCCCGCCGACCGGAACCGGGACGACCGAACCGGCGGCGGTGACCAGCAGCGGCGCGGGGTGCCCGCCGCCGGCGATCCGGATGTCCACCCCCGCCGCCCCGCGCTCCAGTGATCCGAGCAGCAGGGTGGTGAGCTGGCTGCGCCGTGCGGCGTCGGGCGCGTCGAACAGGGTGCGGTTGAGCAGGTGGATCAGCTCCAGCGGTCGCTGCCGCCGGGCACGGTCGGCAGCTCCGGCGGGAGCAGGCTGGTCTGCAACACCCGGCCAGGTGGGCCTGCTCGCCGTACAGCTCGGCGGCGGCCAGCGCCGCGCCGGCCCGCGCGGCGAACTCGCGGGCCAGCTCGACGTCGCGTGGGTCGAAGCCGGCCCGGCCGGCACGGCGGACCAACAGCAGTGCACCGGCTGACCCCCCGGGACCGGGCATCGGGCTGACCAGCAGCGCGCCCGGCCGGCCGAACCCGGGTGGGAGCACGGCGCTCAGGTCCGCGGCCTCGGCGTCCCGCCAGCGGCTCGGCTCGGTGGGTACGCCGTCGACCGCCCCGCAGGTGCCGGCCGTGGTGCTCGGCGTCGAAGCTCTCGGTGCCGTCCTGCAGGGCCCGGGCCAGTGCCGCCACCGGGCACTCGGACAGCTCGACACCCGCGACGATCTCCGGGAGCAGCTGGGCTGCCCGGGCGTTGACGAGGGTGACCCGGCCGGTCTCGTCGGTCGTCAGCACGGCCTCGGCGAGCCCGTCGAGCAGCTCGCGGGCCAGTGGCGAGTCGGCCGGCAGCGCACCGCCGCCGCGTTGGCGGGTCGGTGGTCGCGACGCCTGCCAGTCGCCGCCGACCGGACCTGCGATGCCGCCCCGTCGGGTCGTGGTCACCGCCCGACGCTGCCGGGCGTCCGACGACCTCTACGCATGCTGCTCCTGCGCTCCTCGCCTGCCGATAGTTGCTCGACGGCAAGCGTACCGAGCCGCACCGACGCACGCCCGGAGCGCGTCAGCCGGAGCGGTTCAGCCAGCCTGCGGGGCGGGCGACGATCCGCCGTACCACCGAGCCGGCCGCGCCCACGGCGGCGGCCTCCGGACCGAGGGTCGAGGGCCGGACCGTGACCGGTGACCAGGCGGCGGTGAGCACCCGGGCCGCGATCTCGGCGAGCACCGGCGGGCACAGCCAGGGCGCCAGCGGGGCGTACCCGCCGCCGAGCACCACGGTGTCCAGGTCCAGCAGGTTGACCACGCCGGCCACCGCCACCCCGAGTGCCGTACCGGCGTCGTGCAGCGCCCGTAGCGCGTCCGGGTCACCGGCCTCGGCCAGCTCGGCCAGTCGCGCCGTCGCGGTGTCCGCGGGAAGCTCCGCCCGTACCAGCCCGGCGCCGGCCACGATCGCCTCCTGACCGGCGTACTGCTCCAGGCAACCCTGCCCTCCGCAGCGGCACGGACGGCCCTCGGGGTGGACCGGGAGGTGGCCGATCTCGCCGCTCCAGCCGCGTACGCCGCGGAACAGCGCGCCGTCCAGGACGATCCCCGCGCCGATGCCGACCTCGCCGGAGATGTGCAGGAAGCTCGCCGGGCCGGGCGGCCGGGAGTGCAGCTCGCCGAGCGCCGCGAGGTTGGCCTCGTTGTCCACCACCAGGGCCGGGATGCCGGGCACCTGTTCGGTCAGGGGCGGGTGCCTGCTGAGCAGTTCGGGCACCGCGACGTCCCGCCAGCCGAGGTTCGGCGCGAGCCGGACCAGGCCGGCGTCGTCCACCAGGCCGGGTACGGCGAGCGCGGCTCCGGCCAGGGTGAGGCCCTGCCGGGCCGCGTCGGCGCGGGCCTGCCGGGCCAGGTCGACGAGGCGGGCCAGCGCGTCGGCGGGGGCGACCGGGCGCAGGTCGGCCCGGTGCACGGTGCGGTGCCGGACCTGGCCGGCGAGATCGACGACGCACACCGTCAGGTAGTCGACGTTGACCTCCAGGCCGAGCCCGGCCGGGCCCTGGTCGGCCAGGACCAGCCCCCGGGCCGGGCGGCCGGCGCCCGCCCGGGGCGCCGGGTCGGCCTCGCTGACCAGTTGGCCCGCGAGCAGGTCCTCGACCACCGCCGAGACGGTGGCGCGGGTCAGGCCGGTGGCGGTTGCCAGGTCGGCCCGGGACGGGGGACGCTCGGCGGCGGCGATCCGGCCGAGAACCAGGGCGAGGTTGAGCTCGCGGAGGCTGCCCTGACGGGCTGCGCCGGCCGGGGCGTGGGTGGGGCTCACCCCTTGACAGTGCCATAGGGCGGGCAAATAATTCAATCGCTGAACAAATACCTGACACCACCACCCCGGAGGTTGCTCATGGCACCCCGTCCCACCCCCGCCGACAAGTTCTCCTTCGGGCTCTGGACCGTGGGCTGGCAGGCCCGCGACCCGTTCGGCGACGCGACCCGTCCCGAGCTGGACGCCGTCGAGGCGGTGCACCGGCTCGCCGAGCTGGGCGCGTACGGAATCACCTTCCACGACGACGACCTGATCCCGTTCGGGGCCGACGCCGCCACCCGCGATCAGCGCATCGCGCGGTTCCGCAAGGCGCTCGACGAGACCGGCCTCGTGGTGCCGATGGTCACCACCAACCTCTTCACCCACCCGATCTTCAAGGACGGCGGCTTCACCAGCAACGACCGCGACGTCCGCCGGTTCGCGCTGCGCAAGGTGCTGCGCCAGGTCGACCTGGCCGCCGAGCTGGGCGCCAGCACCTTCGTGATGTGGGGTGGTCGCGAGGGCTCCGAGTACGACGTCGCCAAGGACGTCCGCGCCGCCCTGGACCGTTACCGCGAGGCGGTGGACCTGCTCACCCAGTACGTCATCGACAAGGGCTACACCATGCGGTTCGCCCTGGAGCCCAAGCCCAACGAGCCGCGCGGCGACATCCTGCTGCCCACCATCGGGCACGCGCTCGGCTTCATCTCCCAGCTGGCCCACCCGGAGATGGTCGGTCTCAACCCGGAGGTCGGCCACGAGCAGATGGCCGGGCTCAACTACGCCCACGGCATCGCCCAGGCGCTCTGGCAGGGCAAGCTGTTCCACCTGGACCTCAACGGCCAGCGCGGCATCAAGTACGACCAGGACCTGGTCTTCGGCCACGGTGACCTGATGAACGCGTTCGCCCTGGTGGACCTTTTGGAGAACGGCAGCCCGAACGGCGGGCCGACCTACGACGGCCCCCGGCACTTCGACTACAAGCCCTCCCGCACCGAGGACATGGACGGTGTCTGGGCCTCCGCGGCGGCCAACATGAGCACCTACCTGCTGCTCAAGGAGCGGGCCGCGGCGTTCCGCGCCGACCCCGAGGTCGTCGAGGCGCTCGCCGCCAGCAAGGTCGACGAGCTGAACACGCCGACGCTCGGCGACGGTGAGGGCTACGAGGAGTTCCTGGCCGACCGGTCCGCGTTCGAGGACGTCGACGTGGACGCGGTGGCCGCGCGGGGCTTCGCCTTCGTCCAGCTCAACCAGCTCGCCGTCGAGCACCTGCTCGGCGCTCGCTGAGGCCCCGCCATGCCGTTGGTCGCAGGCGTTGACTCGTCCACCCAGTCCTGCAAGGTGGTCATCCGGGACGCGGAGACCGGCGCCCTGCTCCGGCAGGGCCGGGCACCGCACCCGGACGGCACCGAGGTCGACCCGGAAGCCTGGTGGCAGGCGCTGCGCAGCGCCGCCGACGAGGCCGGCGGGCTGGCCGACGTCGCGGCGGTCTCCGTCGCCGGCCAGCAGCACGGCATGGTCTGCCTCGACGAGGCGGGCCGGGTGGTGCGCCCGGCCCTGCTGTGGAACGACACCCGCTCCGCCGATGCCGCCGCCGACCTCATCGAGGAGGCCGGCGGCGGCTCGGAAGGGCGGCGGTTCTGGGCCGAGGCCACCGGCAGCGTGCCGGTGGCGAGCTTCACCATCACCAAGCTGCGCTGGCTGGCCCGGCACGAGCCGGATCTGGCCGCACGGGTGGCGGCCGTCTGCCTGCCGCACGACTGGCTGACCTGGCGGCTGGCCGGTGCGCCGGGGCTGGCGGGGCTGCGGACCGACCGGGGTGACGCCAGCGGCACCGGCTACTGGTCCCCGTCCACCGGTTCCTACCGTCCGGACCTGCTGCAACGGGCCTTCGGTCGGCAGCTCGTGGTGCCCGAGGTGCTGGGCCCGGCCGAGTCGGCCGGCACGCTGGCCGACGAGCTGGGTGGGGGCGGCGCGCTGCTCGGCGCGGGCACCGGCGACAACGCCGCCGCCGCGTTCGGCGTCGGCGCCGGTCCCGGTGACGTGGTCGTCTCGATCGGCACCTCCGGCACGGTGTTCAGCGTGGCCGACGTGCCGGCCGCCGACGAGAGCGGCGCGGTGGCCGGCTTCGCCGACGCGTCGGGCCGCTTCCTGCCGCTGGTCTGCACGCTCAACGCCGCCCGGGTGCTGGACGCCGCCGCCACGATGCTGGGCGTCGACCTGGACGAGCTGGCCGAGCTGGCGCTCTCCGCGCCGGCCGGCGCGGACGGGCTGGTCATGGTGCCCTACCTGGAGGGTGAGCGGACGCCCAACCGTCCGCTGGCCACCGGCGCGGTGCACGGGCTGACCCTGCGCACGTCGACAGCCGCGCACCTGGCCCGGGCCGCCGTGGAGGGCATGCTCTGCGCGCTCGCCGACGGCCTGGACGCGCTTACCGCGCAGGGCGCCACCGTCCGCCGGGTCATCCTCGTCGGCGGCGGGGCACGCTCGGCCGCGGTCCGCCGGATCGCACCGCAGGTCTTCGGCTGCCCGGTGGTCGTCCCGCCCGCCGGGGAGTACGTCGCCGACGGCGCCGCCCGCCAGGCCGCCTGGGTCGCCCTCGGCGGTCCGACCCCGCCGCAGTGGGAGGTCAAGGGCACCGAGGAGTACGCGGCGGAGCCCGTCCCCGCCGTCCGTGACCAGTACGCCGCCGCCCGCGGGTTGGTCCTCGACCGCCGCTGACCGTCGGAGTCGACGCGGGTGGGAGCCGACCGGCACCCCCCCCCCGCGCCCGGAGGCGAGGGGGGGAGGGGGGGGGGGGCGGCAGATGGGTGAGCAGAGGGGGGGGCGC